>DNZB01000345.1:0-1120 GCA_003506635.1 Parvularcula sp. | reverse complement strand
GGCTTGACCCGCGCGACCCAAAGCTCCGGCGCGCCCTTGCCCGAACCCATCCGGACTTCGGTCGGCTTCTTCGACACCGGCACATCCGGAAAAACGCGGATCCAGACGCGGCCCGCGCGTTTCATTTCGCGGGTGATCGCGCGGCGCGCCGCTTCGATCTGGCGCGCGGTGACGCGCTCGGGCTCGACGGCCTTGAGGCCGTGCGATCCGAAATTCAGCTCGGTGCCGCCCTTCGCGTTTCCGCTGATCCGGCCTTTGAACTGTTTTCTGTACTTCGTACGCTTCGGCTGCAGCATGTCAGCTCTCCAACCCGTCCTTTACGCCCGCGCGCCGTCACGGCGCTGCGGCGCGACGCCGCCCGTCTGAGCCTCGACGATGCGCGCTTCCTGCGCCATCGGATCGTGCTCCATGATTTCGCCCTTGAAGATCCAGACCTTGACGCCGATGGCGCCATAGGGCGTGCGCGCCGTCGCCGTGCCGTAGTCGATGTCGGCGCGCAGCGTGTGCAGCGGAACGCGGCCTTCGCGGTACCATTCCATGCGCGCGATCTCCGCGCCGCCGAGGCGGCCCGAGACGTTCACGCGGATGCCGAGCCCGCCCATGCGCATCGTCGTCTGCATCGACCGCTTCATGGCGCGGCGGAAGGCGACCCGCCGCTCAAGCTGCTGCGCGATATTTTCGGCGACGAGCGTCGCGTCGATCTCGGGCTTCCTGATCTCGACGATGTTGAGGGCCGTTTCTGACTTCGTGTGCCGCTGAAGCTCCTGGCGGAGCTTTTCGATATCGGCGCCCTTCTTGCCGATCACCACGCCCGGACGCGCGGTGTAGATCGTCACCCGGCACTTCTTGTGCGGGCGTTCGATGATGATGCGGCTGACGCCGGCCTGCTTCAGCTTCTCATGCAGGAATTCGCGGATCTTGAGGTCCTCGTGAAGGAGGTCCCCATAGGTCGCCTTGTTGGCGAACCAGCGCGAATCCCAGGTGCGGTTGACGCCGAGGCGCAAGCCGATCGGGTTGACCTTCTGGCCCATTAGGCGGCCTCCTCAACTTGGCGGACGGCGATCGTGCTTTCAGCGAAGGGGTTGAAGAGGCGGCCCATGCGGCCGCGGCCGCGCGGAGT
>DNZB01000356.1 GCA_003506635.1 Parvularcula sp. | reverse complement strand
TTCTTGAAGGCGGAGAGATCGTTTCGACGCGGGGACGCAATCCGAAAGACACGCTGCGCGAGATGGGCACGTCCGGCGATCTCGCCAAGGGAAAGCCGATCGTCGTCATGATCAACGGCGGCTCGGCGTCGGCGTCGGAGATTGTCGCGGGCGCCCTGCAGGACCGAAACCGCGCGCTTATTCTTGGCACGCAGTCCTTCGGCAAGGGAAGCGTCCAGACCGTCATTCCGCTGCAGAACGGGCTGCAAGGCGCGCTGCGCCTGACGACTGCGCGCTATTACACCCCGTCCGGCCGTTCGATTCAGGCGCACGGCATCGACCCCGACATCGTGATGCCGGTCACCTACCCCGGTCAGGAAGAACCGGCGGGCGAGCGCCCGACCGAAGCGAGTCTGCCGGGCGCGCTCGACGTGAAAAAGGACGAAAAGGCGGCCAAGGCGGCCGAAAAGCCGGCCGTTGCGCCGTTCATGTGCCATTTCGAAAAAGGCGCAGACGGCAAGCCGAATGAGACCGATCCGCACGACTGCCAGCTCGACCGCGCGCTGTCGATGCTCGCTGATACGACCGCCTATCGCTCGGCGCTCGCCGATGCGACCGCGTCGCGCCGGTCGGCCGCGCAGTAAGCGGCGCTGATGCTCCCGAACGCCCCGCCTGACGGCGGGGCGTTTGTTTTTGAAGGGTTGCGAAGCTTCCAGGCGTTCTTTTTTTCCAATCGTTAACCCTGATCTTTTTAGGGTGAGAGGAAAGATGGAGCCGCGAACAGGCGGCGAGGGACAGTATTCGTGCGGATCGGCGGACGGCGCTTCAAATTGCCGGTTGTGTCGCGGCTGACGCTGGCGTGGCTCGCCTTTGCAGCGCTCGCCGCGGGCGTCGCGCTTTACACCGCATCCGACGACAGCCGGCGCCGCGCGGCGATCGCAATGACAGTTGAAGGCATCGAACGGATCGCGCCCCCGGCTGAACGCGCGCCCTCGATCGCGGACAAGATCGAACGGCAGGCGTTCGGGCGCCAGGCGGCGGCGAGCGCTATTGAGATCCCGGTGGAAGAAGCGTTCGGCGATGAGGCGGAAGACGCGCTCGAAGGCATCGAAGCCGGCGCTTCGGCCTTCGCCGACCCCGCCGACGACATCGTCATCACGGTCGACGGAGCGCCGGCGCGCGCCATCGCTGCGACGCCGACGCTTGCATCGCTCACCTCGCTCCGGATCGCAGAACCTGACGCCGCGCTGCTTCAGCGCACCGCTTATGGCAAGGCGCCGCGCATCGCCGCAGACGGCCGCCGCGCCGCTAAGGTCTATGCGCGCCCCTTCACGCCGGGCGAGAGTCCGCATGTCGCGCTGATCGTCGGCGGTCTCGGGCTCAATCGCGCGCTCACCGAACGCGCGATCGACGAATTGCCGCCGGAGGTGACGCTCGCCTTCGCGCCTTACGCCAGGGATCTCGATTTCTGGGCCAGGCGCGCGCGCGAGGCGGGCCATGAATTCATGATCGAACTGCCGATGGAAAACCGCAGCGGCGAGGGCGAAGCGCTCGGCCCCGCGACGCTTCTTACCTCGCGCGATGAAGCGCAGAACCTGCAACGCCTCGACTGGATCTTGAGCCGGGCGGAGGGTTATTTCGGCGTCACCAATTATCTCGGCGCGCATTTCAGCGCCGACCGCGCCGCGGTCGATCCGGTGTTGGCGCGGGTCGCCGCGGCGGGTCTTGCCTATGTCGACGACACCGGGGCGCTGAAGGGCCGCAAGGGCGGGGGCGTCGCGATCGTCAGCCGTCTGATCGATCCAGGCTTCGGAGCGGAAAAGACCCGCACAGCGCGCGATCTTGAAAGCCTTGAGAAATACGCCGCGCGCAGCGGCGAAGCGCTCGGCAAGACCTATGTGAACGCCGACACGCTGGATGCGCTCGTTGATTGGGCTGGCGGGTTGGGGTCCCGCGGCGTAGCGCTCGCCCCGGCGTCGGCGGTGCTGGCCATGCGCGCGACCGACAGCTAAGGCTTGACCGCCGCAATCAGAATTCGCCGCTGAAGATGCTTGTCGATGAGGCTCTCAACCATTACCGGCCGAATGTCGGGGTCGTGCTGTTCAATCGGCGCGCCGAAGTGTTCATCGGCCGCCGGATCGGCGCATTCGAGATCGCCGGCGAAAGTGCTGGCCTATTGGGATGGCAATTTCCCCAAGGCGGCGTCGACAAGGACGAGGACATCGCCGCCGCCGCCTTTCGCGAGCTCAAGGAGGAAACAGGCGTCACTTCGGCGCGGCTCTTGACGCTGACGCCGGGGTGGATCGCTTATGATTTCCCGTTCGAATACGCCAAGCATGGCTGGCGCGGGCAGCGCCAGAAATGGGCGGCGATGCTGTTTGAGGGCGATGACGCCGAAATCGACCTTGAAGCCGACGCACATCAGGAATTCGACGCCTGGCGCTGGGCCGCGCTTGAAGAGGCGCCGGACCTGATCGTGCCGTTCAAACGCGAGGTTTATCGGGAAATCGTCAGGGCCTTCACGCCCTTGCGCGATTTCATTCGCGCCGCCGCGTGAACGCCTTGCGCCCGGAGCCCAAGGGCGCGACACTGCCGCCGCCCATGCTCGCCTCGACTGAACAAGAGCCCTCGCGACAAAATCCGGACGCTGTCGCGTTCACGCGGGAGGAGTTGTCGCGCATCCTCAGTCTCTACGGCCAATTCGTCGCCGCCGGCGACTGGCGCGATTACGCGATCGACCATCTTAAAGAAGCGGCGATCTTTTCAATCTTCCGCCGCGCGGCGGAAACGCCGCTCTACCGGATCGAGAAGCGCCCTGCCCTTGCGAACCGGCAAGGCGCATTTGCGGTCGTATCGATGACGGGCGTCATCCTCAAACGCGGAAAAGACCTTGCGCAGGTTTTGAAGCTCTTCGACCGGCGGACATTGAAACTTGCGGGATAGGCGCGCCGCGGCGGGGGTCGAAGGTCGCAAACGTTAACTGAATCTTTTCGCCCTGAACCCACAATTTAGTTGTGCGCTCATTGGTTTCAGCTGTCGCCGCGCTGGCCGCCGCGTCGTGTGCGGTCGCCCAATCCCCCAATGTGGGTCCCGATTATTTCGCAGTCAGCGAACGCAACGGCGCTGCGTCTGGCTGCGCGACGCCGTTTGCAAAGCATATCAATCTGGCGCCCAACCTCGGCGGTGATCTCGTTGTTGCGGGCAGAGATGTTGAAACGCTGATCTTCGATATCGGCGACAATAAAGACGGGCCGACGATCGACCGGCACGATCGTCTCGTCTTTCGGCATGCGCCGCCTCAGGAATTCGTCTTGGAGCGGCGCTCGCATTCGCTGGCGTTATGCGCGCCCGATCAGCGCTACGCGGTCCTGATCCTGCGCCAATATTGCAGCGGAGAGTTTGAAGGCGAGCCATGGAACAACGCCATTGAGCAAATCACTTTCGCTTCCGGCGAAACGTGGCTTGCTGACGCGCTCTTCGATCAAATCGAGCCCGGTGTCCCCTTTATGACCCGGCAGCGACTCAAAGACCTGCAGATCAAAGACGTGACAGATGCTGAGGTCGCCAATTGGCGGGTATTTCCGTACAGCAGGAAATTGCCTGCGGCAGGCTCGGCGGCGAAGCGTTGCGCTGAGGACACCCGCGACCTGGCTGCTCGCGGACGCAACCCTGCGAAGACCAGATAGCCGATTCCTAAAACCGGTCCTCGTCGCCAAGTACGAGGCCGCCGTCGCTCGGGCGTCCCGTCGGATCCTTGCATTGCTGCCAACCCTGGCGCCAGCCGGCGCGATAGGCCTTGTCGTTTTCAAAGGCGTCGGCGTCGCGGTGGCGCTTGGTAGAAAAGCTCTTGTCCTCTTCCTGCGCGGTTGCGCAGCCGTCGCCATATCCCGCGATGAAGCCGGGCTCTTCGGTCAGGCCCGCGTCGGAGGCGCAAGCAGCGAGGCCCCCGAAAAGGGCGGCGGCGGCGAGAAAACGGATCACTGGGAACCCCATGACTGGCGAAACGGGGTCGGATGCTAGCAGCACGGCCGGGCCCTGTCTTTGGCGAAAAGCGCCTTCCGAAAGCCCCCGTTAACAATGTTGCCGCTAAAACCCGGGGGTTCACTTTTTGGATGGCGCGCGGCCAATGGCGACGCTCGAGACGGCGACGGACGAGGAAGACGAGGGCCCCGTCCCCAACGAGACCGGCCTGACGCCGGAACCGGGCAAGGGTTTTTCCCCGCGCGACGCGCTGGTGCGCAAGCTTCTCGACATCGTCGTGCTGCCCACGACGAAGCTGACCGCCAATGAGCGCTCGCTGGTCGCCGACTTGATGTTGCAACTTCTGGACAAGGTCGACGCCGACGTCACCCTTGAGGTTTCGCGGCGCATCGCCCGCGTCTCGGAGGCGCCGAATTCGCTGTTGCGCGTTCTTCTGCTTGGCGAACCGGACATCGCCGCGCCGATCATCCGGCGCACCGAACCGGTGCCCGAAGCGCTGCTCATCGAATGCGCCCGCCATGGCAAGACCGCCCACCGCGAGCTTATCGCGCGCCGGCTCGATCTCACGACCTCGCTCGCCGACGTCATTCTGGAATTCAAGGAGCCTGAGGTCGCCAAGCTCCTGCTGCGCCGCGACGAGTTCTTGTTCTCGCCGAACGCCATCGACCTCCTTGTCAGCCTGTCGACGGCGGACGTTGAAACGCAGGCGCTGCTCTTGCGCCGCCGCGAGCTCGAACCTGCGCACGGTTTCATGATGTTCTGGTGGGTCAGCGCCGAGAACCGCAAACGCATTCTCGCCCGCTTCGCGCTCGACCGCACGATCATCCAGGAGTCCGTGCAAGAGCTATATCCGATTGTGTTCCGGGGTCCGGGCGCTGATCCGCTGGTCAAGGAAATTCTCGTGATGCTCGACCGCCGGCACCGACCGCGCGGCGTCAACGGCGAGCCCGTCTCGATGGATGTCGTCATCAAGACGATGATCGCCGCGCGCAAATATCCGGCGCAAGAGATCATCATGGCGTGCGGCATGATCGCCGGCGTCAGCCGCGAGCTTGTAGCGCGCATCCTTCGCGACCCGGGCGTCGAGCCCTTCGCGGTGATGTGCAAGAGTCTTGGACTGCCGCGTTCCGAATTCTACAACATTCTCCTTCAGAAAGCGGGCGAGCACCCCCTGACCGAGGCGCGCGCGGAGGAAGTTCTCGGCGTCTTCGACTCGATTGCGCGCGATTTCGCGCGTGCTGTCCTTCGCTATTGGGACTGGGACGCCAATCCGCGCATCGCGCGCATAACGCGCCTTCTCGGTTTTGACGAGGAAGCGCCGCTGACGCTTTAAGCGGACCTTAAACGCTCCGTGCTACCGATCGCCTCGCGCCGGTCGCGGCTATGCGTATCTTGGCTGCTTCCGGCGCGAGTTGTTTCCAAGTCGCTGACGACGCCGGTCAAATTTTCGGCGAATTCGCGGCGAGTTCGGAGCGTCGGCTTAACGACAGTTGCGTACCCTCAGGTCCGGGGCTTCCGCCTCGGCGATAGACTTCAAGGAGGACGCATGCTGGCGTCGATGCGCGTAATTGTCTTCGCATCGCAAAAGGGGGGCTCGGGCAAGACCACGTTGTCCGGCCATATTGCGGTTGAAGCCGGGCGCGCGGGGGCTGGTCCCGTCGCGCTGATCGACACCGACCC
>DNZB01000228.1:3911-9498 GCA_003506635.1 Parvularcula sp. | reverse complement strand
TGACCTTGCGCGCCGGGCGGTCGACACGCTCAGCGAGCGGGCCTGATCCGGGAGACGTTGAATGAAGTCGCTTTCGATCGCCGCGACCGGCATGCTGGCGCAGCAGCGCAATGTCGAGGTCATTTCGAACAACATCGCGAACCTGAACACGGTGGGCTACAAGCGCCAGCGCGCGGAGTTCCAGGACCTTCTCTATCAGACGATCGAACGCCCCGGCGCGATTTCGTCCTCGACCGGCGCGGTCGTTCCGAACGGCATACAGATCGGGGCCGGCGTGAAGACGGGCTCGGTCTATCGCATCATCGAGCAAGGCGCCGTCACCGCAACCGGCAATGATTTCGACCTCGCCGTTTCAGGCAAGGGGCTCTTCCGCATCGAATTGCCGGACGGGCGCGAGGCCTATACCCGCGCCGGCAATTTCGCCGTCTCGGCGGACGGGCGCGTCGTGACCAGCGACGGCTATGAATTGCTGCCTGGGGTCTCCGTGCCGGAAGACGTGCTCGACGTCACGGTCTCCGAGGACGGCGTCGTCGAAGCGCAGATCGCGGGGGAACAAAACCCGCGTGAGATCGGGAGGTTCGAGCTGGCCGTGTTCTTCAACGAGAGCGGCCTTGAAGCGATCGGCGACAATCTCCTTCTTGAAACGCCGGCGTCGGGCGAGCCGATCATCGGCAATCCAGGCGACGAGGGGTTCGGGCGCATCCTGCAGGGCTATCTCGAAAACGCCAATGTCGACCCCGTGCAGGAGATCACGACGTTGATCGCCGCGCAGCGCGCCTATGAGATGAACGCGCGCGTGATCGAGACATCGGACGAAATGCTGTCGATCAACGCCAATCTCCGCCGGTAAGGAACGCGGCCCGTGAACCGTAATGCTTGCAACTCCGCTTTCGCAGCCGCGCTGATGGGGCTGTGGCTCGTGCTCGTCATGGCCATCCCGGCGCGCGCCGACGAAGCTCTGATCCCGACGCGCCTTGAAGATCACGCGGGTGCGATCCGCGCCGCGCTGATCGCGGAAGGCGCCCCGGAAGACTCCGCGCTCTCGCTGTCGGCGCCGGGCGCTGAAATCCGCGTCGCCGAAATGGGGTCTATTATCATCGAAACCGTCAGCTACAACCGCGCAAGCGGGCGATTCCTAATCCGCGCGCGCGGCGCCGCGGGCGAGCCCTTGGTCGCTGTCTCAGGCGTCGTCGCGCGCGCCCGGACGCTGCCCGTTCCCGCGCGCGACATTCCGCGCGGCTGGGCCCTCACGGAAGGCGATATCGACTTCATCGAAATCATCGACGGGGGCGCTGAGCGCTATCTTGAAGACGCCGGCCTTATTATCGGCAAGGAAGCGCGGCGCCCGCTCGCCGCCGGCGCGCCGCTCCGTGCGAACGATCTCATGAGCCCCATCCTTATCAGGCGCGGCGCCGGAGTGACGGTCATGCTTGAAGCGCCGGGTCTCCGCCTGACGCAGGTTGCGACGGCGCTGGAAAGCGGGGCCGAGGGCGACCTCATCGCCTTTCGGAACGCCGCAAGCGGGGCCGAGCTAAAGGCGATCGTCGTCTCTCCGACGCTCGCCAGATCGCCCGCCGGCGCGCCCGCGCGTCACGCCGCCCTTTCGCCGGAGTAAACCATGAGATTTTTCGCCCGCATTCTTTTGGCGAGCCTGATGATCGCTGCGACGGCCGGATGCGCCGTCAGTGGGCGGATCAAGTCGATCGGCAAGGCGCCAGAACTGTCGCCGACCGAAAACCCCGCGAGCCTTTACGGCGGCCGGGCGGTCGCGATGCCGATGCCGGCGGCGGCGACGGAAGCGGCGAGTCCCGGTTCGCTCTGGCGCGCGGGTTCGCGCAGCTTTTTCAAGGATCAGCGCGCGCGGCGCACCGGCGACATCGTCACCGTCGTCATCGACATCAATGACCGCGCGCGCCTCGACAACCAGACGGAGCGCCGCCGCGACAACGGCGAAACGGCGGCGATTCCGGCGTTCGGCGGTTTCGAACAATTGCTGACCGACGTCCTTCCCGACGGAGCCGATCCGACGCAACTCGTCGATCTCTCTTCCGGCTCGACCGTGCGCGGGGAGGGGAGCGTCGACCGGCGCGAGGACGTCGAGCTTATCGTCGCGGCGATCGTGACTGACGTTTTGCCGAACGGCAATCTCGTCGTCGCCGGCAAGCAGGAAGTGCGCGTCAACAACGAAGTGCGCGAGCTGACGGTGACCGGCGTCATCCGCCCGGAAGACATCTCGAACGCCAACCGCATCAACCACACGCAGATCGCGGAAGCGCGAATCTCCTATGGCGGGCGCGGGCAACTTACCGACGTGCAGCAGGCCCGCTACGGCCAACAGCTCTACGATATCGTATTCCCGTTCTAGGCATCACCAGATTTCGACGCGTTCTTCCGGCGGAAGATAGAGATCATCGTCGGGCGTCACGCCGAAAGCTTCGTACCAGGCGGCCATGTTCCTGACGACGCCGTTGACGCGATATTGCGACGGCGAATGGGGATCGGTCGCGACCTGGTTCTTCAGTTGTTCGTCGCGCACGGCGCGCTTCCAAATCTGGCCCCAGGCGAGGAAGAAGCGCTGATCGCCGGTAAGGCCGTCGATCACCGGCGCCTCTTCGCCGTTCAGCGACAACTTGTAGGCGCGATAGGCCATGGCGAGGCCGCCGATGTCGCCGATGTTCTCGCCCATCGTCAGTTGCGGGTTGACCGGAAAGCCCTCGATCGGTTCGTATGCGGCGTATTGCGCGCCGATCTTCGTCGTGAGTTTTTCAAAGGCGGCGACATCGGCGGGGATCCACCAGTCGCGAAGGACGCCGTCGCCGTCGGATTTGCGTCCCTGATCGTCGAAACCATGGCCGATCTCATGGCCGATGACGGCGCCGATCGCGCCGTAATTCACAGCGGCGTCCGCCTTCGGATCGAAAAACGGCGCGTCGAGAATGGCGGCCGGAAAGACGATCTCGTTCAGCGGCGGATTATAATATGCATTGACCGTCGGCGGGGTCATTCCCCATTCCTTGCGGTCGACGGGTTCGTCAATGCGTGCGGCCTCGAACGCCCATTCAAAGGCTTGCGCGCGTTTGGCGTTTCCGTAAGCGTCGCCGGGGCGGACGTCGAGCGCGGAATAATCGCGCCACGCGTCGGGGTAGCCGATCTTCGCGGTGAATTTCGACAGCTTGTCGCGCGCGGCGACGCGCGTTTCGTCGCTCATCCAAGAAAGCTCGCCGATGCGCTCGTTGAGCGCGGCGCGAAGATTGCCGACCAGCGCCTCCATCATCGCCTTTGACTCCGGCGGGAAGTGCTTCTCGACATAAAGCTTGCCGGTCGCTTCGCCGAGCGCATTGTCGGTCGCGGCGACGGCGCGCTTCCACCGCTCCTTCTGCTTCGGCGTGCCGCGCAGCTCCGTCGCGTAGAACGCGAAATTGGCGGCGTCGATCGCCGACGGGAGAACATCGGCGCTGGCGCTTACGAGATGGAATTTGAGGTAGTCGCGCCAGACCTCGACGGGCGTCGCGGCGATGAGCGCGGCGAGCTTTTGAACCGCGTCATCCTCGCGCACGATGATCTCCGCGCGATCGCCGAGGCTGGCGGCGGAAAGCATCGCGCGCCAGGGCGCGCCGGGCGCGAACGCTTCAAGCTCCTCGATGGTCTTAAGGTTATACATCAGGTCGCGATTGCGCCTTTTGGCGGGCTCCCAATGGACTTTCGCCATCTCAAGTTCGACGGCATAGATGCGCCCGGCGGCGCCGGCGGCGTCCGCATGGCCGGCGAGCGTCAGAATCTGTTCGATATAGGCGCGGTACTTCGCCTGCTTGTCGGCGAATTTTTCCTCGAGATAATAGTCGCGGTTCGGCATGCCGAGACCCGATTGGCCCGCGTAGAGCGCGTAACGGTCGGGGCGCTTCAGATCCGTCGAGATGACGAGCGCGATCGGCGAGCGGGTGCGCGTCGCCGGATTCGAGACATAGGCCGCGAATTTTTCCGGCGTGTCGATGGCGTCGATGGCGGCGAAATCCTCTGCGAGCGGCGCAAGGCCCTTGGCGTCGATCGCCGCGACATCGAGATAGCCTGCATAGAAATCGCGGACCTTCTTCGCCTCGCCAGCCGCCGGCCCGCGCGCGCCAAGTCCTTCGATGATGTCTTTCAGGCGCTGCTCCGACCGCTCGGCGAGCAAGGTGAAGGAGCCATAACTTGAATATTCCTCCGGGATCTTGAACGTCTTCAGCCAGTCGCCGTTGACGTAAGCGTAAAAATCGTCGCCCGGATCGACGGCGGCGTCGATATCCTTGACGGCCAGCCCGAAGGTGCCGATTTGCGGCGCGTTGGGGTCGATGGCGGGTTCTTCGACAGCGCTGTCGGCGGCTGTTTCCTTGCGCCCGCAGGCGGAAATCGCGAGGGCGGGCGCGAGAAGGGCGGCGGCGGTCAACAACAGCGCTTTTTTCAAGAAGGGCTCCATCGAGGTTCAAACGCTCGTTAGCCCGCGGGCGCGGCGTCCGGCAAGTCCGCGATCGGCGAAACGCCCGGCGGTCACGCGGACTTGTTCACCCGCGGCGATTGCTCCATTTTCCGCCTGCCCTCATCCTGGTGCGCCGCCACATGGACCTTCGCTCGGTCATCCGCACGATCCCCGACTATCCAAGGCCCGGCATCATGTTTCGCGACGTGACGACGCTCCTCGCGGATGCGCGGGGGTTCCGCCGCGCGATTGACGAGTTGGTGCAGCCGCTTGCGGGCGCGAAGATCGACAAGGTCGCCGGCGTGGAGGCGCGCGGGTTCATCCTCGGCGGCGCGATCGCGCATCAATTGTCGGTCGGCTTCGTGCCGGTCCGGAAAAAAGGAAAGCTGCCCTACAAGACGATCGGCGAACGCTATTCGCTGGAATACGGCGTTGATGAGATCGAAATTCACATCGACGCGGTAGCGAAGGGCGAGAAAGTCTTGCTGGTCGACGACCTCATAGCGACAGGCGGAACGGCGAGTGCGGCGGTTCGCCTGATCGAACGCGCAGGCGGCGAGGTCGTCCTTTGCTCCTTCGTCGTCGATCTGCCGGAACTCGGCGGCGCCGACCGGCTGCGCGCCATGGGCAAGCAGGTGGTGGCGCTTGCAGCGTTCGACGGGCATTAAGGGCGGTTGTAGGTGGCAGGCTGACGGTTGTAGGCTGCCGACGAAAGCCTAACCCTTGCTCCGCCTGCACCCTGCAAATTGCAAACCGTCGCCTGATCATGACGCTCTTCTTCCTTGGACTGATCATCTTCTTCGGCGCGCACCTTTTTACGGCGCTGGCGCGGGGCCCCCGCGCGACGCTGGTGGAGCGGCTCGGGCCCGGACCCTACAAGGGGCTCTATGCGCTGGTCTCGATCGCCGGTTTTGCGCTCATCGTCTTCGGCTGGCGCGGCGCTGACGCAAGCGCGCTTTACACGCCGCCGGAGGGCGGACGTCATATCGCCTATCTCTTGACGCTATTCGCCTTCGTCATGCTGGCGGCGGCCCATGCGCCGAAGGGCAAGATCGCCGCCGCGATCAAGCATCCGATGCTCGCCGGGGTGAAGGCGTGGGCGTTCGCGCATCTTCTCGTCAATGGCGAGGTGCG
>DNZB01000228.1:2709-3543 GCA_003506635.1 Parvularcula sp. | reverse complement strand
GTAATTGCGATCTCCGCGGGCGCAACGGCGTGGGCTGCAATCTATCTTTACCTGCATCCCTATATCGCCGGCGTCGCGCTGCGATAGAGCGTCAATCAATTGGCGCCAGATCCGGCCCGACCCATCCGCGCCGGGCCTCGACGCTGAACAATCGCGCCTTTGAATAGTGCCGCAAGGGAAAATCGGTCGCTGCGAGCGGCGATGCGAGGAGCCGCGTCGCCCGCGCGCCGCGGCCCTCGTCCGCATAGGGCGCCAGAAAGCGGCAGATCGCGCGCAGGAAAAAGATCGTGATGGTGTGGTGATAACCCGCAGCGTCGTCATTCACGCCGCCGACGCTTTCGTTGTAGGCGCGGATCAGCGCCGGCGCGGACGCCTCGGCGCCGGCGAGGCAGCGATCGTCGAGAAGCGCTGTCGCAAAGACGAGATGCGCGGGATGGGTCCATTCGGGGCGCGGCAGCGTGCGATTACGAACGCCGTCGTAAATATGAGCCGCCATGGCGTCGGTGATGCAGTCGCCTGCGCGAATTGGGGACATGATGATGACCGGAATTGAGCGACGGGAAGGGGCGAGCGGGCGCGGCGCCGTTCGCGGCGCCTGACGCGTTACGATTGCTGTCGCTGAAGCCGGTCGCTCATGCGCGCTGCCCTAGCCTAGAACGTCGCCGAGAACAACGGTCGATCAGGCCCGACGCCGGCGCGCTTCATGCCGTCAGAGTTCCAGGCGAAAGCAATCTCTCCCTCGCGGCTGACGGCGATGACGCCGCCATGGCCGCCCTGCCGGGCGACGTCCTTGATGAGGCCCTGCGCGGCCTGCTGGAGATCGGCGCCCTGATA
>DNZB01000228.1:0-2352 GCA_003506635.1 Parvularcula sp. | reverse complement strand
TCCGCCCACGTCCCCGATCCGATCAGCGGCGTGTCGCCGACGCGACCCTCGACCTTGCCGAAAACGCCGCCGGTCGAGGTTGCAGCGGCGATTCGCCCCGAAAGGTCGAGCGCGACCGCGCCGACGGTGCCGTGCGAGAGTTCGTCCTCGCGCATTTCTTCCGCCGTCACGCCGATCGGCGTCATATAGTAGCTTGAGGGGTCGGGCACGAATTCCATGTTCCGGGCGCGGCAGAAATTCTCCGCGCCGCGCCCCGCAATCAGGACATGCGGCGTCGTATCCATTACGGCGCGCGCCGCACGAATGGGGTGCATGAGGTAGGGAACGGCGGCGACGGCGCCGGCGCGCCGGCGGGGGGCCGCGTCCTCGCCGGGAAGGCCCCCCTCCATGATCGAGGCGTCAAGCTCGACATAGCCGGCCCTGTTGGGCGCGGCGCCGCGGCCGGCGACGTAAAGGCCTGAGGCTTCCATCTCCGCCGTCAGCTCTTCAACGACGTCGACGCCCGCACATCCCGATTTCAGCATCTCCTCGCCGCGTGCGCACAGCATCAACAGGTGCGCATCGGTCTTAGAATAATCGCGGCCGCGTTTGGCGCCGGCCCCGCCATGGAGCGCAAGCGCGATCTTTCCTGATTTCGACATGACGGGCGCGCCTCCTTGGCGCGTCTTTTTAGAGCGCCGCGCGGAAAAGTGGAAACCGGATTTCCGGCCGGACGGCGCGACCGTCGGCGGGCGGCGCGCCGGGCATAGCCAACCGCGATCTGTCCCGATAAGGAACCCTTTCGCCGCAGACGCCTCCAGGGGGCCGCCCGATGACCTTTCTCGCACTTGTTCGCCACGGGCAAAGCGAATGGAACCTGCAGAACCGCTTCACCGGCTGGGTCGATGTCGATCTGACCGAGCAGGGCAGGGCGGAGGCAAGGCGCGCCGGCGCGCTTTTGAAGGAGACCGGGATCGCCTTTTCCGGCGCCTATACGTCGGTGCAGAAGCGGGCGATTCGCACGCTCGACATCGCGCTTGACGAAATGGACCGGCTCTGGTTGCCGGTGACCAAGGACTGGCGCCTCAATGAGCGCCATTATGGCGGCCTCACCGGTCTCGACAAGAAAGAGACGGCCGCCAAACACGGCGACGAGCAGGTCAAAATCTGGCGGCGCAGCTACGATACGCCGCCGCCGCCGATCGAAGAGGCAAGTCCATTTAACCCGGCGCGCGATCCGCGCTACGCCGCGCTCGGCGACAAGATTCCGAAAACAGAATCGCTGAAAACGACGCTTGACCGCGTAATGCCGCTTTGGACGGGCGAAATCGCGCCGCGTCTGATGCGCGGCCAATCGCTTCTGATCGCCGCGCATGGCAATTCGCTGCGCGCGCTCGTCAAGCTGCTGCTGAGAGTTTCCGACGACAAGATCGTCGACGTCGAGATTCCGACCGGCAATCCCTTGCTGTTCGAATTCGCGCCAGGCTCGCTTTCGCCGACGTCCTCTCGCTATCTCGACGCAGCGCGCGCTACGCCGTTACCGCCGCTCGTTTGACGGCGGCCGGTCGCCTTTCGATGCGCCGCTGCTTGATGGCTTCGGCGACTTCGAAGGCGACGTCCGCGCCCGGCGTGAAGCTTGCGATGAAATGGTCGATGACGAAAGCCTCGCCGCCGAGCCTGGAACGCTTCTTCGTCTCGTCGAGATAAATCTCGCCGCGCATCGCCTGCATCAGGGTCGCGACGTCCGTTTCAAGACGTGCGACAGCCGGCGTGTCGCCGCCGCGTCGCGCCGTCATCTCGCCGTTCATGAAATAGTACGTATACGCATGATCGTCGATCTTAAGCTGCATGACGTAATTTGCATGCGCCAGCGCGGCCTCGTTGGCGAACATTTCGATCGCGAGCGCGACGCTGTCGGGCGTCAGGTCGTTGGAGAAAATGCACGCCTTGGGCGCTGACTCTCCGGGGCGCTCCATGAAATATTTGATCGACCACAACATCAGCTGGCGGGCGGTCGGGCGAAGTTCCTCCCCGGTGTCTGTTAGGCGGTATTGGGCGCGCCCGTCCCCGGCGGCGGCGATAAGGCCCGCCTCCTCAAGCTCTTTGAGGCGTTTGCTGAGAAGATTCGTGCCAATGCCCGGCAAGGCGGCATGAAGGTCGCCAAACCGCCGCTGGCCGAGGAAAAGCTCCCGGATGATGAGGAAGGTCCAGCGTTCGCCGAGCAGGTCGAAGGCATAGGCGAGAATACAGTCCTGATTATAAGTCCTTGACATTCAATCCCTTTTTCGCCTCATCCCAGCTGATCCCTTGTTCGCCGGGCGCTAGTTCCGCGCCCGTTTCTGGATCTTGGCGCGAGGGTAGCAAATTTTTCGC
>DNZB01000156.1 GCA_003506635.1 Parvularcula sp. | reverse complement strand
CCGCCGCCCTTGACGGGCGGCAATTGCGCGGGATCGCCGAGCACCAGCACAGGCTTGCCGAAGGAAAGAAGATCGCGGCCAAGCTCTTCATCAACCATCGAACACTCGTCGATGATGATTAGGTCCGCTTTCGACGCCGGCGCGTCGCGGCGAAGCGTGAAAAGAAGTTCACCCTCCGCTGCTTCCCCGTCATGCGCCGGGCGATAGATCAGCGAATGGATCGTCGTCGCGCCGGTGCAGCCCTTCGACCGCATGACATGCGCCGCCTTGCCGGTGAAGGCGGCGAAGGCGACGTCGCCGTCGGCCGTTTCCGCAAAATGGCGAGCGAGCGTCGTCTTGCCGGCGCCAGCGTAGCCGAAAAGTCGAAAGACCTGGGAATCGCCCCGCTTCAGCCAGCGACCAACTTCCCCAAGCGCGCGTTCCTGTTCGGGCGACCATGCCATGTCGCGCCCCTTAGCACGAGGCGCGGGGGGTCAGTCGAGCGTTCGCCGGAACCTTGCGAGCGATAGTCCCGCCAGGACCGCGAGGATGATCGCAATCGGCCACAGATCGCCGCTGATTTCCGCGAATCCGGCGCCTTTCAGCATCACCTCGCGCACGATCCTCAGGAAATGCGTGATCGGCAGGCATTCGCCGATCGCGCGCGCCCAGGCAGGCATCGCCGCGAAGGGGAACATGAATCCGGAGAGCAGAATTGACGGCAGGAAGACGAAGAACGTCATCTGCATCGCTTGCATCTGCGTCTTGGCGACGGTCGAAATCAAGTAGCCGAGCATCAGATTTGCGAAAATGAACATGAAGAGCGCAGCAAAGAAGGGCGCCGGGCCGCCGAGGAAGGGAATGCCGAAAATCAAGCGGGCGGCGGCGAGGACGATCGCCGTCTGCACAAAGCCTATCATGATGTAGGGCGTCGTCTTGCCGATCATGATTTCACTTGCGCGAACCGGCGTTGAAAGCAGAGCCTCGATCGTGCCGCGCTCGACTTCGCGCGTCAGCGCGATCGACGTGATCATGATCAGCGTCATGGTGAGAATGATGCCGAGAAGCCCCGGCACGATATTCATCGAGGTTTCTCCGGCGGGATTGTACTGGCGGTGGATCACGGCCTCATAAGGCGGAAGGCCTGTGCGAAGACGGCGCGGCAGGCGGTCAAGTTCCGGCGCAAAGGCGCGCCGCGCAATCTCATTCGCGGCGGCGATCGGCCCTGCCGCCGCAACGGGGTCCGAGGCGTCGGCGGCGATCAGGATTTGCGGGCGATCGCCGCGCACGAAATCGCGCTCAAAATGCTCAGGAATGACGATCAGAAAGGAAACCGCGCCCGATCGCAGCAGCCGTTCGCCTTCGCTTTCATTCGCGACACGCCGCACGATCCGGAAGTAATCGGACTGCGCAAGCGAGGCGAGAAGGCTGCGCGTCAGGGGTCCTTCGTCGCGCAGCTCGACCGCCGTCGGCATGTTTCTGGGGTCGGTGTCGATTGCAAAGCCGAAAAGCGTCAGCTGCATGATCGGCACCATGATCATGATTGCGAAAGTCGGCCGGTCGCGGCGCATCTGCACCAGTTCTTTCAGAAACACCGCCTTGATGCGCGACAGCGAGATCATGCGCCGACCCGCGTATCCAGACCGTTCGCGAAATTGTCGGTCGCGCCGGTCATGAGATAGATGAAGGCTTCTTCGAGCCCGGCGTCGATAATATCGACTTCGGCGCCGGGCAGATCCTCGACGCTCTTCGCGGCGGCGGCGAGCGCCGCAGCGTCGCGTCCGGCGATATGAATCGCCGCGCCGAAGCGTGCAAGCACGTCATAGCCGCCCGCCAGCTTCAGCCGCCGCGTCGCTTCGTCAAGCGCGGGCGCTTCAATACGCCGGGCGGACAGCCCGACCTCGCCCGGAATGTCGGCGGTCCGCGCGTCGATAAGCTTCTTGCCATAGGCGATGAAGGCGATGCGATCGCACTGCACGGCCTCGTCCATGTAGTGCGTCGAGACGAGCGTCGTCACGCCCTCGGCCGCGTAATCGCGAATGGCGTCCCAGAAGTCGCGGCGCGCCTTGGGATCGACGCCCGCCGTCGGTTCATCAAGCAGCAGGAGCTCCGGCTCGTGAATCATGCAGGCGGCGAGGGCGAGGCGCTGCTTCCAACCGCCCGAAAGCGTTCCGGCGAGTTGCTTTGCGCGATCCGCCAGACCAAGCGCCTTCAGCGAAGCGTCAACGCGATCCCGGACGTCGCTGAGGCTGTAGAGCCGTGCGACGAATTCGAGATTTTCCCGAATTGATAGGTCGCCATAGAGCGAGAAGCGCTGCGTCATGTAGCCGACGCGCTCCTTGATCTTGTCGCTGTCCTTGAGGACATCGAGGCCGAGAACGGTTCCGGCGCCGCCGTCCGGCTTCAGGAGACCGCAAACCATGCGGATGGTCGTCGTCTTGCCCGAACCGTTTGGTCCGAGAAAGCCGTAGATCGCGCCCCTCGGCACGCGAAGATCGAAATGATCGACAACCGTCCGCCCGCTGAATTTCTTCGTCAAGCCCTTAACGTCGATGACCGGCGCGCCGTTCATCGGGGCGGCTCAACCGTGACGGGAAGGCCCGGGCGCAGGCCGGAGGGATCGTCCGGCCGCGCCTCGACCAGAAAGACAAGCTTTTCGCGCTCTTCAATTGAATAGATGACCGGCGGGGTGAATTGCGGTTCGCTCGCCACATAGGAGATTTTCGCCGTGCGAATTTGCGCGCAGCTGTCGCACGCGAAGGAAATCGCCGCTCCGATCTCCATCTTCGCCAGCATCGGTTCAGGCGCAAAGAACCGCAGTTTCATATTCTCCGGCGGCAGCAGCGAGGCGACCGGCTCGCCCGCGCCGACGACCTCGCCCGGGCGGCGATAGATGCGCTCGATGACGCCCGCCGCCGGCGCAGCCGTTGCAAGGTCCGCGAGGCGGCGTTCGGCGAGCCGCGCCGCCGCGCTCATCGAATCCCACTCGCCCTGCATCGCCTCGCGTTCAGCCCGTGCGCGGTCTAGCCGCGCTTTCGCGGCGGCGAGCGATGCGGCGTCCGCGTCATACTTCTCCCGCGCGACGGCGCCATCCTTCACGAGATCGCGGGAGCGGCGAAACGTCTGCTCGGCAAGGCGCAAGGCCGCCTCCGCTTCGACGATCTGCTGCGCCATGGCGCCGTCATCGGCGGCGCGGGCTTTTGCGCTTTCGGCGGCGGCCGTCGCCTGTTCCGCCGCCATCGACATTCGCGCCGGATCAAGCGTGAAGACGATGTCGCCGGCGCTGACGCGGTCGCCCTCGCGCACGCTGAGCGTCTTCACGATCCCCGCGTCCTGCGGCGCAAGGTAGAGATAGTCCGCCTCGACATAGCCGGAGAGCGCGGTCGTCTCGGCGCGTCCGCAGGCGGCGAGCAGAAGAACGCTGAAGACGAGCGTGCGCGTCATGCCGCAATCCCCCGGAACAGAATGTCCGTCAAAGCCTCGGCGCGCGCCGCGGCGTCTCTGTCGGGCGCGCCGCCGAGAATGTGGACGTGAAGGGCCTTCAAAAGGATCGGCCCCAACACCATACGCGCGGCGGCGCGCGCGTCGACGTTGCGAAAGGCGCCGCCAGCGACGCCTTTGGCGATCAGCGTTTCGATGGCGCCGAGCCCGATATCGACGACATGCTCGCGGTAATAGCGCCCGATTTCAGGAAACCGCGCCGCGACTGAAAGCACGACGCGCGGCGTCGCGGCGAATCCGGGCCCCTCGGTAAACTGCGCAGCCGTTGCGATAATGAGGCTCAACGTGCCGGCAGGATCGCCAGCGCCCGCCTCGGCGAGCGCGCGCATCTGCGCAGCGACCGGCGCCACCTCGCGCTCGATGAGGCCTTTGAGAACCGCCTCCTTGCTCTCGAAATAAAGATAGATCGCGCCCTTGGAGACACCCGCGCCGCGCGCAATGTCCTCCATCCGCGCAGCATCGAACCCCTTATCGCCAAACACGGCGAGGGCGGTGTCGAGGATCTCATCAGGCCGGGCATCGGAGCGCCGGCGGAATTTTGGGGCGGCGGGCATAACGAATATATAACTGACTGGTCAGTTAGTTACAAGCGGTATTTCCCGTCGGTCTTTGAAAAAGAGCAGGGTGAGGGCGGGTTGAGCGAAGCGATACCCGCCGCCTTCCCAGCGCGGTCTTCGCCATGTCCTCGGAAGTCTTGCGCCGAATGGCTGTCTTTTCCGCACGCGATCCGTGCTCGACTGAAAGAAGTCGGCGCTCTGAGTGGAAAGGGCGGCGGGCCTTGTTCGGCGCCAGCCGTCCTGCGCCTTTTTCTTACTCAATTCGGCAGGAACGGTCATAATGCGCACATGCGGGCGTTGATCCTGGTGTTCACGGCGTTGCTTTTCGGCAATGGGCGGGCGGTTGCCGAATCCTGCCCCGCACCTCCAGATGTCATTCTCGCCCCGGTGAACATTGTCGATGTTGAAAGAGGCGCGGTGCGCAAGAACCGCGGCCTGGTGCTGTCAAAGGGTCAAATCGCCGAGGAGTTTGACGCCGCGCGGGCTTCCCGCGTCGCACGCCTGCGGCCCGGCACTGCGCGCATCGACGGCGAAGGCGCCTTCGTGCTGCCGGGGCTGTTTGACATGCACGTTCACGCGCTCTGGGATGCATCAGCGCCAGCCCCGTTCTTCGCGCAGTTCCTCGCTTATGGCGTCACCTCAGTGCGCGACATGGGCGGGGATTCCAAAACCGCAATCGCGGTTCGTGGGCAGATGGCGCGCTGCGAGATAAACGCGCCGACCATCTGGTTTCCAGGTCCGTTCCTGGATGGGCCGCAGCCAGTCGATCCGGAATTGTCGATCGCACTTGAAACGCCGGAGCAGGCGCGCGCCGCGGTGAGTGATCTCGCTGCGCGGTCCGTCGACTTCATTAAGGCCTATAGTCTGTTGTCCGCAAATGTACTCGACGCCGTCGTCGTTGCGGCTGACGAACAGGGGTTGCGCGTCGCCGGACATGTCCCGGCCGCAGCAGGCGTCACCGACGCAGTTCTCAAATTCGCAAGCATTGAGCATCTGGCGATTGAGATCGGCGGGTTTTGTCCATCATCACAACGGGAAGCCTGCGCAGCCGTGTTTCAGGACATGATAGCCGCCGGCGTTGCGCAAACGCCCACCCTTGTCGCGCGGGAAACTTCGACGCGCATCGCAAGTCCGACATTCAAGGAGGAGCCCGCGGTCGAGCGGCTTCCTGAAGTCGTGCGCGCCTATTGGCGCCGCGAACAAAAAAAGGGCGCGGCGCGCGCGACCGACGAATGGCGCGCGGCGCGTCGGCAGTCCTTGGCGCACGCGCGCTGGATGACGGGCGAACTGTCCCGTCTTGGCGCGATCCTTCTTGCGGGCTCCGACGCAGGCAACCCTTATGTTGAACCCGGCGTCAGCTTGCACGAGGAGCTGGCGCTCCTTGTCGCCGCCGGCTTGTCGGAGCGCGAGGCGCTGGAGGCCGCAACGTCAACGCCCGCAAAATTCATGATGCGCCCTGATTTGGGGCGGATAGCGCCCGGCGCGAGCGCCGATCTCGTCCTTTTGCGGCGCAATCCGCTCCAGCGGATTGAAAACACGCGAACAATCATCGCGACGTTCAAGGGCGGTCTCTACATAGCGCCCCCGGCGACAGAATAAGACGCAGCAGCGCCTTGACGCAATTTCAGCGCGGGTTGGATTTTGTCGCCGTCTTGCGGTCATCGTCGGTACGTTCGGCGGCGTTCTACGGAATTTGGCGGGATTATCCGAGCGCCGTTTTCGCCGCGGCGAAGAGCGCGCGCGCCGTGTTCACGCATTCCTGGTGCTCGGCGTCGGCGCTGGAGCCGGCGAAGCAGTAATATTTGTGGCCGAGGGCGAGGTCGCGAATGGCGCGCTCGGCGGCGTTGTTGTCGATCGCGATGCGACTGTATTTCTTCGCGGGGCGCTTGTCGCTCTGCGCCGTTCGCGCGTCTTGCGCCATGAAGCCGGAACTTCACCGGATCGGCGCCGGGCAGCGCCCAGCCGCCGTTGTCGACGGGCTGATTATCGATCTTCCGCTGGTCATTGAGCTTACCGCGGCGATGGCGCAGGTTTCGGCCGCAACCAATGATTATCCGGAACGTCCGGCGCGTGATCGCGGCGCATGAGCCCGGCTGCGTCGCGACAACGGCGCGCGCCGCATTTTGACTCGACCGACCAGCAATTGATCGCCGCGCTGCATTATCTCAACGCGCTGGACCCCGGCGGCGCGGCGTTGTTCCGTCAACGCGCGACGGAATCGAGCAGGTCAGCGACGACGATGTCGATCTCTTTGTAAGGACCGCAGCGAAGCTTTCGAGCGCGCAGCGACTGGACGCCGGCTATGTCAGGCCCGACGGTCCCAAATATGAATTGCTGCTTGCCGTTCCTGCTGTCGCCGGCCGCACCCTGATTTATCAGGAAAGCCTATTGCATTTGGGGCTCATTCCGCCAAACGCGCCCTTAAGCGCAGACCCGCGCACCGGCCTGCTTACCGGAAATTGCTTCCTCAAGCTCGGCAAGAGAAAAATGTGATCGCGCGTCTTCAATCATGACGGCGTTGGCGCGCTGCAAAGACAATTGCGCAGGTTGCGCCGGATTTTCCGATCGGGCGGTGCGCAGTCCCGAAAACTTCGAGGCCTTCGCGCCCGACATTCCTTCCGGCCGCTGAACATGACCGGCAAGCCCCCTTGAACGGTTCCGGCTTCCCGGGGGCGCCAGCAGGTCACGGCCTTGTTGTGGAAATGGCGATGACGGCCTAGACCATCGGGCGATCAGGCTTGATCGCGAGTCGGCCTCGATCTTGGCTGATCGCGCCGGGATTTGAAAAGCCGGTGATTCCACTTTTTCGTCCGGCGCCCTAACCTCGTGGAACCTTTCATATCAGGCTCGATGTCGTCTCAGATCGCCACTTTTGCAATTGCGGCCACAGCGTCAGCCGCCGCCGTGGATTTCAAGGCCTGTGGGGCGAAGCGCGTCCAAATTCCGGATTTTCTTCAAATCGACGACGCGCGACGGCTGACCGCCGCCTTGAACAGGCTGGCGCGCTGGAACGTCGTCACAACTTCGCGGGGCCGCCATCTCGACCTCGATGCGAAGGGTGTCGCCTCCTTTGCCGAGGCGGATCGCCGAAAGTTTGACGTCGCGGTTCAAGCGCCGGCGACGCGGGGGTTTCAATATCTCTTCGAGAATTATCCGATCTATGATGCCTATCACGCAGGCACGATACCGGACCCCGAGATCGCCGCATTCTTCGAATTCTTGAATTCCGAGCGGATGCTGAATTTCGTGCGCACGGTGACCGCCGTACCGGAGATCGGCTTTGCCGATGCGCAAGCGACGCGATTTCGTGCGGGCCACTTCCTGACGACGCATAGCGACGGCGTCGAGGGGAAGGGGCGCGTTGCGGCTTATGTCCTCAACCTGACCGAGGACTGGCGCGCGGACTGGGGTGGAATCCTCAACTTCACCAATGCGCGCGGCGATGTCGAGCGAGGATTGACGCCCTCCTTCAATGCGCTGAACATGTTCGCTGTCCCGCAGGATCACCATGTCAGCTATGTTGCGCCATACGCTGGCGCGGCTCGCCTTTCGATCACCGGCTGGTTTCGCATAGGGACCGACCCCATGCGTGCGCCGCGATGAGATTTTCTCCGATTTTCGTCGGCGGCGCGCCGCGGTCGGGCACGACGCTGGCGCGCGCGGTTCTCGATGCGCATCCTGACATCGCCTGCGGTCCGGAGCTTCGGGCGTTTCCGGCGCTGGCGCGGCTTTATCGCGAGACCGCTTCTGCGATGGGGGCCGCGCTTGCGGCGCATTATTTCTTCGACTCTGACGATCTCAAAGATACCTTTCACGCATTGATCGCATCGTTCCTCGCGCCGCTGCACGAAAAAAGCGGTAAGCGCTTCATCGCGGAAAAGACGCCCGCCAATGCGCTATATTTTTCGGACCTCTTTGCGCTGTTTCCGGAAAGCCGGTTTGTGCATGTCGTGCGCGACCCGCGCGATGTCGTTTCCTCGCTTCTCAAAATGGACTGGCGCGACGCGAAGACCGGCGCACGCCTGCCGATCACGGCGAGCGTTGCGGGTGCGGCGCAAGGATGGCGCGATCATGTGGCGGCCGCTCGCGCCGCACGTGATCGCGGCGCGCCGGTGCATGATCTTGTCTATGAAGAGCTGGTCGCGGACCCCGGCGCTGCGCTCGCGCGGCTGTTTGCGTTTCTGGGGGTCGCGCCGGCATCGGCGCCGCTTGCGCATCACCGGAATTTCAATGCCCGCGCCGGCGAAAACGAGACAAGCGCCGCAGCGGTTGCAAGGCCGCTCAACGCTGACGCCGTTGAGCGCTGGCGGCGTGACCTTGCGCCGGCGATGGTCGCTGAAGTCGAGGCGATCGCCGGGCCGCTCCTTGACCTTTATGGGTATCGTCGCGCGGCTCACGAATGAACGGACCCATTTTCATCGGCGGCGCGCCGCGCTCCGGGCTTGCGCTGTTGCGCCTCATGCTCGACGGCCACCCGGCGATCTCCTGCGGGCCGGACGTCGGCCACGTCGCGCTGACGATGACATCATCCGATTTCGAATCGACGCTTGGCGACCTCCATCGGGAGCACTTTTTCCTCGATGCGGAGAAGGTGCGCCGAATTTTTGCGCGGGCGATCGCCGCGCCGATGGAAAAGCGCGCCGCGGCGCTCGGCAAGGCGCGATGGGCCGATAAGACCGCGTTCAACATCCTTGTATTCGAGCGCCTGGCGCAGCTGTTTCCCGAGGCGCGCTTTCTCCACCTCGTGCGCGACGGACGCGACCTTGCCGCATCGCTCATGGAGCGCCAGTGGCGCGACCCATCGGGACGGCTGTTCGATCAATGCGCGAGCCTTTCGGGCGCGGCGCGGTACTGGGCGTCCATCGTCACGCGGGGCCTGCGGGCGGAAGCCGATCCGTCATTGGCGGGGCGGATCTTGCGCCTTCGCTATGAGGACCTGGCGGCGCAACCTGGTGAGACCCTGCGACAGGTGTGCTCCTTCATCGGCGCGGCGTTCGATCCGGGAATGCTGGCGATCGAGAGGCGGCAGGCGCCGCTCGCCGGGCTTGAGCTTGAATCCGCTGACCGGCTTCGCCGGCCGGTCAACGCGGACGCGATCGGCCGCTGGCGCCGGGACCTTCGGCAGGAAGACGCCGCCGCGCTCTACGCGGCGCACCGGCCGCTGTTCGAGGCGCTTGGTTACCGGGCGATTTAGCGCCTTCTGGCGACTCCATTAAGCACAACAGGATTTTTGAGAACCGTCGTTCTGCTTTTTTTAGGCGCCGCCATTGCAGCGGTTTCGCCCGCCGCCTAGGCTGTCATCCCAATGAGCAGTGGAAGAGCGCATCCGGGGGCATTGCGCCTGATTGCGGCGATTGCGTTTGTCGCTTTCGCGCTGCGCGCGCTGATTCCGATCGGATACATGGCGTCCCTCGACGGCGGGCGTCTTGTGGTCGTCCCCTGTTCCGGCTCGATTGAACTCACCCGGCATGGAGATGAAACCGCTGGGTCAGAGGGTCATTCCCATCACGTCGGGGCCGTGCCGGAGGACGTGGAAAAGGGGTCGCCGCGCACTGCGCACCGCGACGCTGCGAATTGTCCCTTCGCCGCCAGCTGCTGTGGCGACCTTGTTCATGTTGATGTAGATTTCGCGAAGATTTTTTCCGGATCGGCGATTCTGATCGCCGAGTCGAAGTCGACGCCTTCTGAAACCGGCAGCAAGCCGTTTTTCGCCCGCGGTCCGCCCGCAATCTTCTGAACGCGAAGAATTGAAGCTTTGGAAGCCGGGCGCGTGAAGCGCGCGCCGAGCTACGTTCAGGAGAAAAGAAGTGAACCTCATGATTGCAGAGGCTCGCCTTTCGGTGAGCAGCGCCGTGATTTCGAACGGCGGAATTGGATTGCGGCGGGCGCGCTCGCTTGCGATGCTGGGAATGTCGGCGGCGGCAGCGTGTTTTCTGGCTTCGCCTGCCGCGGCGCACGGCTTCGCGGGCAAGCGGTTTTTCCCGGCGACCCCCTCGACGGAGGACCCGGCCGTCGCCGACGAACTCGCTTTCCCAACCGTAACGCGTTTTGGCGGTGAAACGGCGGTTTCCGCCGAATACGCCAAACGCATCTTCAGGAATTTCGGCGTTTCCGTGGGCGGGGAATGGATTCATGCCGACGAAGACGGTGTCGAGGAGGAGGGGTTCGCCAATATCGAAACCGCCGCGCGCTGGCAGTTTCTGACCAGCGAAAAGCATGAAGCGTTGGCGACGCTCGGCCTTGCGGTTGAATGGGGCGGCAGCGGATCGGACGAGTTCGGAGAGGAAACTACGGTCATTGCGCCGAACCTCGCCTTTGGAAAGGGCTTCGGCGATTTGCCGGAGTCGATGAATTGGGCGCGGCCGCTGGCGGTGACCGGGATCGTTGAATACGCCCGCCCCGTTGATAGCGCCGATGATCTCGGCGAGCCGATTCCAACGGCGCTCGAAGGCGGACTATCGGTGCAATATAGCTTGCCATATCTAGCGTCGGCGGTAGGCGATCCCGACCTGCCGGCCTGGGCGAAGCGGCTTATTCCGATCGTTGAGTTCACATTCGACGATCCCGTCCGGGATGCCGGCGACGAGCGCTTTTCGGCGACCGTTCGTCCAGGATTGCTTTACGTCGGGCGCCGGGTCCAGCTTGGCGCTGAAGCGATCATTCCTGCAAATGACGAGGCAGGGGACAGGGTCGGCTTCATCGTCCAATTGCATTTCTTTATTGACGACATGTTTCCGCGCTCGCTGGGGAGGCCGTTATGGGGCTCAAGACGTTAGTACGCATTTTGGCGTTTTCGGCGGCGGCGGCGATGTCGCTGATTGAGGCGGCGCTTGCGCACGCCATGCTAGTGGAGGCTTCGCCGCGCGTTGGAGGAAGCGTCGCCGAGGCGCCAGGCGAAATCTCGCTCACATTCACCGAGCGGGTGGAGCCGAGCCTCTCGGAAATTTCGCTGACGGGGGCGAACGGCCAGGCGGTGGAAATGTCAGCGGCGAGGTCTGGCGCGACTCCGCGCGGGCTTGTCGCCGAGATCCGCCGCCCGCTTGCTCCCGGACGCTACCGGGTCGAATGGTCGGTTGTTTCCGTGGACGGCCATTCGACGAAGGGCGACTTCTCTTTCGCCGTTGGAAAACCGTAAGCGCGAATGGAGCCCGACCTCGCAGCGCCGGCGATCAGACTGATTGCGATCGGCGCTGCGATGTTCGCCTTCGGCAGCCTCTTGTTCGCCGAACTCACCAAGACCGACGCGCCGCCGCCCAGGGCCGCCATCGCAATCAGTCTGGCGGCGAGCATTCTCGCCGCCTTGATATGGGCGGCCGAGGTCGCAGGCCCGTTGATGTCCTTGCAACGAGTCGCGCACGTCTTGAGCGTCACGCTAATCGGAAAGGCCTGGCTCTTTCACGTCGGCGCCGCGGCGGCGCTCGCAGCTTGCGCCTTGAGATGGCCGCGCCGGCGACGATTGCTGTCGGCGCTGGCGGCTTTAAGCCTATCGTCGTTTGCGCCGATCGGGCACGCCGCAGCTTCTGACGGCGCCGCACAGGTCATCAGAATTCTGATTCAGGCGATTCACCTGCTCGGCGCCGGGTTCTGGCTTGGCGCCTTGCCGCTGCTCGTTCGGCGACTCGCGGCCGGCGCGCCGGCCGCCGAGCACGCTGCAAGCGTATTTTCGCGATATGCGACCGTTGCTGTTTTTGCGCTCGTCGCCGCTGGACTCGCCAATCTCTTCTTTCTGACCGGCGGCCGGCCGCTTGCGCCGGGGTCCGAATATGCACGAACGCTTTTCGTCAAGCTCGCGGTCGTCATCGGGGCGATAACCCTGGCGGGGCTCAACCGGTTCTGGTTCTCACCGCAAGGAATGCATCGCCGCGTTGGCGCTTTGGCTTGCGTCGAAATCCTTCTTCTGCTGCTCGCCGCCATGTTGGGCGTGAAGCTGGCGATGAGCGCGCCCTGGCGATAGAGCCTTGCGATCAAAATTCCGGCCGGGATCGCCGGCCCGCCGCGCGACGGGGTCGAAATCACCAGGCGCCTGGAATGATCGCCGGTCCGCGCTACCAAGGTCCGCGGGGCGAACACCTGGCGACGATCCGGGTCGAAGCCCGCGCCGCCATGGCGCTGCGGACCGGCATAGCCGGTTGGCCGGGCGGAACGAGAGTGCAGACCCGCGCCTTTTCGGTTCTCCAGTCCCCCTCGGTTTTTCGCTTCGGCGAACGGTGCTAGGACACGCCTATGTCTGTCGCACCCGCTGACTTCCTCGACTTTTCTGGAAAGGCCGTCATCGTCACCGGCGCCGCCGCCGGTATTGGCGAGGCTTGCGCGCGCGCCTTTGCGGCCGCAGGGGCGGGGGTCATTCTCGCCGATGTCAATGAAGAGCGAAATCGCGGCGCGGCGGACCTGATCGCCATCGATTACGGCGTTCGCGCCGTGCCGGTGGCGGCGAATGTTGCGAGCGACGCCGACTGCGGGGCGATCGTCCTCCGCGCGCTCGACGAATTCGGGCGCATCGACGTCATGGTCAATAACGCCGGCGTGACGGCGCCGGGCACCATTCTCGATCTCGATCCCGCCGAGTGGGACCGGGTGATGGACGTCAACCTTCGGTCTTATTTCGTGCTGACGCAAATCGCCGCGAAGGCGATGATCGAGCGCGGGATCAAGGGCGCGATCGTCAACATGTCTTCAATCAATTCGGACCTCGCGATCGCCAACCAGGTCGCCTATACCGCGTCGAAGGGCGGGGTGCGCCAGCTGACGCGCGCCGCCGCGCTCGGCCTTGCCCCGCACGGCATTCGCGTCAACGCGATCGGCCCGGGGTCGATCATGACCGACCTTCTGAAATCCGTGATGGCGGACGAAACGGGGCGACGCAAAATTCTCGCCCGCACGCCCGCCGGCCGCGTCGGCGACCCGGCGGAAATAGCAGCGGTCGCGCTCTTCCTCGCCAGCGAGATGGCGAGCTACATCACCGGGCAGACCATTTTCGCCGATGGCGGGCGCTCGGCGCTTAACTACACCGTTCCTGTTGATGGCGACTAAAGCGCGCCTCGCGGTCGATATCGGCGGCACCTTCACCGACATCGCCCTTGAAAGGCCGGACGGCGCGCGCGTCACCGCGAAAGTGCTGACGACCGGCGCTGCGCCCGAACGCGCGGTGATCGAAGGCGTCGCGGCGGCGCTTTTGAAAGCCGCGCTTTCGCCCGCCGACATCGGGCTCATCGTCCACGGCACGACGCTTGCGACGAATGCGCTCATTGAAAAGCGCGGCGCCCTAACCGCGCTCCTCACGACAGAGGGCCATCGCGACGCCCTCGAAATGGCCTATGAGCACCGCTTCGAACAATATGACGTGATGATCGACCGGCCGCCGCCGCTCGTTCCGCGCTGGCTGCGGTTGCCCGTCCGTGAGCGGATGAACGCCAAGGGCGAAGCGATCCTTCCCCTCGACGAGGAATCGGTCGCCGCCCTAGCGCCGC
>DNZB01000393.1:2592-2787 GCA_003506635.1 Parvularcula sp. | reverse complement strand
ATCGGTCGCCGCCCTAGCGCCGCGGCTGGAGAAGGAGGGCGTCGAAAGCCTCGCGATCGGGCTTCTTCATTCCTACGCCAATCCCGCGCATGAGCGACGTGCTCGCGCAATCATCGCCGGGGCGATGCCGGGACTTTCGATTTCGCTGTCCAGCGAGGTCGCCCCCGAGATCCGCGAATATGAGCGTCAGACGAC
>DNZB01000393.1:0-2238 GCA_003506635.1 Parvularcula sp. | reverse complement strand
GTGCGCAAGGGTTCGGCTGTCCGTTCCTGCTCGTCACATCCGGCGGCGGCTTGTGCACAGTCGAGACGGCGGCGCGCTTTCCCGTGCGGCTTGTCGAATCGGGGCCCGCCGGCGGCGCGGTGCTGGCGGCGTCGATCGCGACGGCGCTGGACCTTGAGACCGTCTTGTCGTTCGACATGGGCGGGACGACGGCGAAGATGTGCCTGATCGACAAGGGCGTGCCGGCGCGCGCGCGCCTGTTCGAGGTTGATCGCAGCTATCGTTTCAGGAAGGGGTCCGGCACGCCGATCCGCATTCCGGTGATCGAGCTTGTCGAGATCGGCGCGGGCGGCGGCTCGCTCGCCCATGTCGACAAGATGAAGCGTATCGCAGTCGGCCCGGAAAGCGCAGGGTCTGACCCCGGCCCCGCCTGCTATGGTCGCGGCGGCGCGGCCCCGGCGGTCACGGACGCGGATTTGCTGCTTGGCCGGATCGAGCCCGCGCGGTTCGCCGGCGGCGTCATTCGCCTTGATGCGGGGGCGGCGGCGGGCGCCCTGGCAAAGGCGATCGGCGCGCCGCTGGGCCTTGGCGGCGATGAAGCCGCCGTCGCCGTCAGCGAGGTTGTCGATGAGAACATGGCCGCGGCGGCGCGCGCCCATGCGGTCGAGCAGGGCAAGGATATCGCGCGGCGGGCGATGATCGCGTTCGGCGGCGCAGCGCCCTTGCACGCGGCGCGGGTCGCTGAAAAGCTCGGCCTTTCGATGGTGATCGTGCCTGCGGGCGCCGGCGTCGGCTCGGCGATCGGTTTCCTGCTGGCGCCGCCGTCTTACGAGATCGTCCGCAGCCTGCCGATGCGGCTCGACCGTTTTGCGGCGCCGCGCGCCGCTGCGCTCTTCAAGGAGATGCGCGCGGAAGCGGCCGCCGTCGTCCGCGCCGCGGCGGGCGATGCTCCGCAGACGGAGGAATGCGCGGCCTATATGCGCTATCAAGGGCAGGGGCATGAGATCGCGGTTCCTTGTTCCCCTTTCCCCGCAGCAGAGGGGGAAGGGTCGCTTCTCGGCGCCTTCGAGGCCGCCTACGCCGCCATTTACGGGCGCACGATTCCCGGCATGGCTGTTGAGGTGATGAGCTGGTCGCTGAAGATGGCGGCGAACACCGAACGCCTCGACATAGGAGCCGGGCCCGCGGATCAAGCGCCCGGCGCATCCGGGGAAAATACCCCCTTCTCGCCGGTCGGGCGCGCCCGAAATTCCCGAGATGATCCCCAGATCGGCTTCGCCGTCCGGGGTGAGGGCGACAAGCCGGCCGCCGGGACGCGCGCCGTTTACGACGCCGGAGCGCGGCGGCGCATGGATTACGCGCTGTTCGATCGAGGCGCGCTTGCGCCAGGCGCCGCGGTCGAAGGGCCGGCGCTGATCGTCGAGGCGCAGACGACGACGGTCGTCACCGCCGCCTTCGACGCGCGCATCGACCGCGCCGGCAATATTGTCCTTACCCGGAAGAGACCGGCATGACCGCGCCCGACGCCCTGACGCTGCAACTCTTGTGGTCGCGCCTGATCGCAATCGTCGAGGAACAGGCGCAGACGCTGATCCGCACCGCCTTTTCCGCGACCGTGCGGGAGGCGGGCGATCTTTCGGCCGGCGTCTTCGACACCAAGGGCCGCATGCTGGCGCAGGCGGTCACCGGCACGCCCGGCCATGTCAACGCGATGGCGGCGAGCGTCGGGTATTTCCTCAAAAGGTTCCCGCCGTCCACGCTCAACCCCGGAGACGTTCTCGTCACCAACGACCCGTGGGAAGGGACAGGCCACCTCAATGATTTCACCGTGGTGACGCCGGTCTTTCGCGGCGCCCGGCTGGTCGCGCTGTTCGCCGCCACCTCGCATATCGCCGATGTCGGGGGCCTTGGCTTCGGGCCGGATGCGCGGCAGGTCTTTGAAGAAGGTCTTCTCGTTCCGATCTCGAAGCTATTCGCCGGCGGGGTGCGCAACGACACCTTGTTCGAACTCATCCGCGCCAATGTGCGCGATCCTTTCGCGGCAGAGGGCGATCTTTACTCACTCGCCGCCTGCAACGCGGCGGGCGAGCGAAGCCTTTTGGCGACGCTTGGGGAATTCGGCCTCGACAGCCTTGACGAAGCGGGCGCTGTCATCTTCGAAAATTCGCGCGCGGCGATGCTGGAGGAGGTCCGACGGGTTCCCTTCGGCGTTTACGAGAACGCCATGCGCATCGACGGTTACGACTCCCACATCGACCT
>DNZB01000141.1:5705-6564 GCA_003506635.1 Parvularcula sp. | reverse complement strand
ATGACGACGACAACAGCCGCCCTGGCGGCCGACGCCGGAAAGGCGACAGCGCTCGCAATCGCGAGGAGACAGGCAAGACCGCCCGTCACAAGCTGGCGCCCGGTGAAGACGCGCCGGGCGCTGTCTTGCGGCGCGCGCCGCGCGAGCCCGAGGACCGCCTCGTCCGTCAGCTCCTCCCCGAATGCGCGTCGCAGCGCATCAGCGAACGCCGGCGCCGTCAGGCGAATGTCGGGCGCCGCGTCATCGGGGCGGGTGGTGATGAATTGCAGGTCCCCGCCGCGGCGGCGCCAAGGCGCGCGCCCCTTCCTGCAATAGTCGCGCAGCCGAGCGAACGCCGCCCATGAAGCCTCCGTCGGATCCTCCATCAAAACTCCGTCCAGAGACCAAGGGAGCACGCCTCGCCCGTATCAATTCCGCGCGCGGCGAATTCGGTGCGCGCGCCGCCGACGATCGACCAGCGCTTCGTCGCTCGCCAGACAAGCGAGGCTTGCGCCTTCATCAGATCGAAATCATCAAAGCCTGGCGCATTATTCCGTATGGAAATGATCGACTGCGCCTCAAGCAGCACCAGGAACCGCCGCGACGGCTCGACGCCGGCGAGAATTTCGGCCCGCGCCTGATCCGCCGCGCCGGAAAGGCGCCGGCGATAGCCGGCCTCCGCCGCGATAAAGATCTTGAAGGGCCTCAAAAGAACGTCGCGGCCGTGCAGCGCGCGCAGATCGATATCGAAGCCGCCGGCCTGCCCGCCGGGGCGCGCCCCGTCCGTGACGTCGCCGGACCACACGCCGGCAAGGCGCAAGGCTGTCGCCGAATGTTCGCCGCGCCGCAGCTGGCGTTGCAGGAATATTTCGGACTCGCC
>DNZB01000141.1:0-5463 GCA_003506635.1 Parvularcula sp. | reverse complement strand
TGCAGGAATATTTCGGACTCGCCGAAGCCGCTCGTCGTCCGCACGCCGCTCGCGTCCGTCACGAACGCCGTGCCGAACACCGCCTTGCCGCCGGTCATCCAGCGGTCGGAAAGGCCCCATTCGACATATCCGTCGGAATCGATCCGCGCATAGGAGCTGACGGGCGTCGAGCTGCGGAAGTAATCAAGGCGACTGGCGACGAAAACGCCGCCGTCAGCCCGGTTCCAGGGGCTCGCGGCGGCGGGCCACGAGGCGCAAAGAACCGCAGCCGCCAGGATGAGGAAGTTGAGCCCCTCCGCCAACCGACCCCTCTCAACCGGGCCGGCAGGCGCGACCCAAGGTTGCAGGAGATTAGGCGAGGCCCGTCATCGCGCCACCAATCGGGGGTTGAGAAAGGGCGCTTATCCGAAGGCGTCGTAGAAATGCGAAATGCCGGCGGCGATTTCCTTGATCCGCCCGTCAAGCGCGCGCAGCGGCGCGACGATCTCGCGCTGGATCTGCGGATAGCCGCCGACGTCTTCTCCGCGCGGCCCCGGCTCGTCGAGAGCGGAAAACGCCGCCGGGACCGCGGCCGTTTCGGGAAAGATTTCGGAGATGACGCCGGCCGCTTCCTCGAAGCGAAGGTCGAGCGCCAGGTCGACAAGGTCGTCGATCGTCATTTCGTGCCGGGACGAGAACGGCGGCGTCGCTGCGGCGAGCGCAAATCCCTCGCTGATGAGCGCAAGCCGGATGGCGTGGAGCGCGTAAAGCGGCGCGCTGAACGGCGCCGGCGCGGCGGCCCCTTTCAGCGATGCGGCCGCCGCATCGAATTTCTGGCGATCGATCGAAAGAAGATTGGCAAGACGCCCGAGCGCGACATCAAGCGCGCGCGTTTCAAGTCTTTGAGCGACGCGGTGCAAGGGAAGCGCCGCAGCGCGGTTCTTGAGCCGCGCCGCGGTCACGGTCCAGAACGCCGGGTCGTAAAGGCTCGCATAGGTTCTCAATATCGACAGCGAGGTGAGCTGGCGCGCCGCGCCGGCGGCGCTCATCAGGCTGCGCATCCGCGCAGAGCCTTCGATCAATTCCCGAAACCGCTCCGGTTCGCGTTCCGCCGCCGTCCCAACGCCGCCCATGACATTGGCGAGCGCTGCAAGCTGCTGCAGCACGGCGTTGTGCGGGATCGCGCGGAGCGCCCGCGCTTCGTCCTTCGCGCCCGGCTTGGCGCGGCGAGCGCGCCGCGAGCCGGACGGCGGCAGCAGGTTCCGCGAAAAGGCCGAAAGCGCCGCCTGATAGCTTTCATCCGCCCACAAATTTTCCTGCCAGCCTTTGACGGCGCGGTAGACATCCCAGGAGAAATTGATGTCCTGGTAAAAGCGGTCGCTGAAATCGGCCTGCGGCGAGCGCTGCGACCATGCGAAGATCGCCTGCGCCGTCGCCTCGGCGAGCGCCGGTCTTTGAAAATGCAAGAACCCGTCGCCGCCCTGAAAGCTCATCTCGGCGTTGAGAGCGAGCCCGTCGCGCGCAAAGCGGCTGCGCGCCCAGGGCGTCATCAGATAATCAAGCCGCTCGTCGAACGCGCCGGGATGGGCGCCGCGCCCCATCGACTCGCCATGCGTGTTGAAGACGACGACTTCGACGTCGGTGACGCGCTTTGCGCTCAATGCGCGGCTGATGAGGATATGAAGACGCTCGATCGCAAGGTCCGCCGCGATCTGTCCCATGAAGCGGCCGCTGTCGGAAAAGCCGCACTGGATCGAAAGCCGGCCGCGCCCGCGCACATAGTCGCCATATTCCTCTTCTTCGAGAAGCCGTTCGATCAGGCGACCGCCGCGCTCGATCGCGTCCGGCGTCTCGAACAGGGGCGATATGTCGAGCCGTCGATCGACGCCGTAAAGCCGCGCGAGATAGATCGCGCCCATGACGGTCGCCGGCGCCTCGACTTCGGCGATCAGAAAGCGAATCGGCGTGTCTTCATCGATGTGTTTGAGGATTTGCGCGCACAGCATGAACTGCCGCCGCGCGGTCATCTGCTCTTCAAAGACGCTTGCGAAATTGACGGAGCGGCGCTGCGCCGCCGCGGTCTTGGCGGCGGCGGCGTCAAGCGCCGTGCGGTCAAGAAAGGCCCGGTCGCCGCCAAGCCTGAGATCGGCGCGCAGCGCCGAGCGCACCTGCGCCGCATTGACGCGCAAGTGAACGCGCGCGACCCCGAGACCGTAAAGATCCATATCGGCGCGAATGCCGGCGAGCGCGAGCGCCGTATCGTCGTCGGTCTCGTCGATGAGCCGCGTCAGCGCCGCGCGCGTTTCGCGCAGCGAGGTGAGCCGCGCGCGCCCCTCCCCCGTCAGCCGGTTGGCGGCGGCGACGACGGCGGCGGGATCGGTGAGGTCGGCGGCGAACGCTTCGGCCTGTTCGGCGGCCTCCGCCCCGGCGCCGGCGAGCGCGGCGGCGAGCGCGCGCGCCGGTTCGATCGTCTGCAGCGCCTTGGCGTAGCGAAAAAGCTGCAGCGCCTTTTCCTCAAGCCGCAACCGCACGGTCGTCGACCAATGTATGTCCGTGCGCCCGTCGAGATCATAGCCGACCCAGGTCGCAAGGCTCACGGGCGCCGGCGAGGCTTCGCGCCAGCGATCCGGATGACGCTTGCGCAACCAGCGCAGCGCAGCCGCATTGAGCGCGCGGATCGCTTCTTGCGCGCGGGCGATCGCGCCTTGCACGTCTTCGTGTTCGTCAAGAAGCGTGATCGGTCGATCCGGCGTCTGGCGCGGCAGTTCGATATCGCCGAGCGCATTCACGGCGAGATCGCCGATCAACTGCCGCGCCTTTCGCGACAGCGCGAATGTCGGGTGCGCGGTGAAGACGATCCCCGCCTTCGTGCGCTCAAGCGTCTGTCGCGCGATTTCAAAGGGCGCTTCCTCAAGCGGGCGCCAGACGTCTTCGATCAGTGCGTCCCAGTCGCGCGGCGCGGCCCTCCCGCCAAGGCGGCGCGCACGCGCGACAAGCGCCTCATCCGCGATAAGCCGCGCGAGCGCGGAAAGCGTGTCATGGGTGATCTCACCGGCGGCAAGCTTCTCGCGAAGATCGACCATCAAAAGACGGACGCCGGAGGACATCGGATCGCGCTGATGCGCGGTTTCATGCTCGCCGAGCCGCCGAAGGCACCAGTCTCGCAGGGCGGCGATCTGCGCCCCGGTCACAGCAGCGTTCTTTCCAGCGCCTTGCGCCAGCCCTCGCGCAAGGCGCCGCGTTCGCCCGGCGCCATCGCGGGAGCAAAGAGCTTCTGCGTGCGCCGCAGCCGCGCGATATCCTCAATCGATCCGAAGACCCCCGCCTTGACGCCGGCGAGGAATGCAGCGCCGAGCGCCGTCGTCTCCATGATCGCCGGGCGATCGACGGCGGCGTTCTGGATATCGGCGAGGAACTGCATCAGCCAATCATTCGCGACCATGCCGCCATCGACCTTCAGCGTCTTGCAGGGCGCCCCGTCGGCGGCCATCGCATCGATGAGGTCCGCCGTTTGATAAGCAACGCATTCCAGCGCGGCGCGGGCGAGCTCTGCGCGCCCCGTCCCGCGCGTAAGCCCCGCGATGAGACCCCGCGCGCCGGGCGCCCAATGCGGGGCGCCAAGGCCCGTAAACCCCGGCACGAGATAAACGCCGCCATTCGAAGCGATCGACCGCGCGAGACCTTCGGTCTCGCCGGAAGTCTTGATGATCCCGAGCCCGTCGCGCAGCCATTGAACAGCGGCGCCCGCGACGAAAATCGACCCTTCGAGCGCATAATGCGTCTTGCCGCCGATCCGCCGCGCGATCGTCGTCAACAGGCGGCTTTTCGACAGCGAAAACCCCGCCGTCGGCGCCAGCACGAAACAGCCGGTTCCATATGTGCTCTTGATATCGCCGGGATCAAGACAGGCCTGTCCCATCGCCGCCGCCTGCTGGTCGCCGACGAGCGCATTTATCGGGATCGGCCTGCCGAAGAGATCGGGCGCCGTCTCGCCGAAATCGCTGATCGTGTCGCGCACCTCCGGCAATACGGCGCGCGGCGCGTTGAAGAGGTCGAGCAGCGCGTCGTCCCATCGATTGTCGCGGATATTGTAAAGGCTCGTGCGGCTGGCGTTCGTCGCATCGGTCAGGTGCGCGCCGCCGGTGAGGCGCGACAGCACAAAACTGTCGATGGTGCCGAAAGCAAGATCGCCGCGCGCCGCGCGGGCGCGCAAGGAAGGGTCGCTGTCGAGAATGAAGGCGAGCTTCGTCGCCGAAAAATAAGGATCGAGCAGAAGGCCGGTGCGCGCCTGCACGTCCGCCTCATGGCCGCGCTCCTTCAGCGCAGCGCAAATATCGGCCGTGCGCCGATCCTGCCAGACGATCGCGTTGTGGACGGGCTTCAAGGTCTTGCGATCCCAGACGACCGTCGTCTCGCGCTGGTTGGTGGCGCCGATCGCCTGAACGCGCCCGCCTTTGGCTTCCGCTTCGCTGAGCGCCGCGCGCGCCGTCCTGAGCGTCGTCGCCCAGATTTGCTCCGGGTCGTGCTCGACCCATCCGGCGTGCGGATAGATCTGCGGGAATTCTTCTTGCGCGACGGCGATGATCGACGCCGAGGCGTCAAAGACGATCGCCCGGCTCGACGTCGTGCCCTGATCGATGGCGAGGAGAAGGGCGGATGTCATCGCGCCATCACCCGCCAGCCCCAGGGCTCGATCGTCATCGGCGTTTCAGGATTGATGGTCACGGCGCGGCCGTCGAAATCCTCGTATTCGCCCGCCGCCTGCGCGGTCGGGAACGTCACCGTCTTCGGCTCGGCAGAAAAATTCATGACGACAAAGACGCGATCCTCGCCCTTGTCGCGCAGGAACGAGAAAACCTGCTGCGGCGCGGAGTTGGCGACGCTGACCATGCGCGCGCCCCATTCCCCGTTATGGAGCGCCGGGTGCGCGTCGCGGAACGCGATCAGACGCTTGATGAGGTCGCCATGCGGATGCTGACGCCAGGCGATCGGGTCCTTTTCAAAAAACGCAAGCCGCTTTTCGTTGCCGGCCTCGACGCCGTTATGAACGAGCGGAATGCCCTCCCCGACGAAGGAAAGAACCAGCGCGCCGGGCAGCGCGTCGCGAAAGCGCTCGAACGAAGTGCCTTCCCACGCGTTCTGGTCGTGGTTCTCGACATAGGTCATGCGCATCGCCTCTGCCGGAAAGGCGCTCTCATTTTCGGAGTAGTAGCCGTAAAGCGCGCCGGTGTTCGCCTTGCCGGCGGCGATATCGTGCATCGCGTTGTTCCACGCCCATGCATAGCTCGCATCGAAGGCGGCGCGATGAACGTCGCGGTGATTGAACTCGGCGAGCATGAAGACCGGCTTCACCGCCTCAAGCTCGGCCCGGACGTTTTCCCAGAAATCGAGGGGGACGTACCCGGCGACGTCGCAGCGATAGCCGTCGACGCCGACCTCCTTCACCCAATAGACCATCGCCTTCGTCATATATTCGCGAAGGTC
>DNZB01000143.1:4126-5037 GCA_003506635.1 Parvularcula sp. | reverse complement strand
CCCGCGCCCTGGTCGAACGGGGTCATCGCGCTTCCTCCCCGATCAGCGTGACGTAGCGCTCACCGGCGCCGTCGTCCTCGATCGACACGATCTCGAAGGTCTTACCCTTCCAGTCGAAGCGCTGGCCGAGGTTGACCGAGTGCCGGCGGCGGATGCGCGCCTCGACCCGGTCGACGCGCGTCTGGCGCCCGCCCGACAGCGCGACGATCGCCGGAAGCTGCGTCACCGCCGCGAAAACGCGCGCCGCGACGGTCCAGGCGACGAGCGCGCCGCCGCCCGCGTCCGCGACGCGCATCGGCGTCAGAAGATCGATCTGGTGCTTCAGCCCGCCGATCACAGCCGCACCTGTCTGTAGGCGGACAAAATCCTGACGACGCCGGGGGCGCCGTCGGCGGTTTCGCCCTCGCGCCGCTCGTAGAAATGCGCCGCGAGCGTCTTGACCGCGAGCTTCAGTTCCTCCGGCAGGGCGTCGGCGTTCGCCCAGCCCGCCGTGAAGGCGACGACGAGCCCGGCGCCCGGACCGCCCGATTTCAGCCGCACGCCGCCGCCCCGGCCCGTGCGCGCCTCGTAGGCGGACGGCGCCAGCATTTCCGTCACGCCGGCGCGCACGATCCCGACCTGGTCGATCGACAGGACCGGCGACAGGGGCAGCGCGATTTCAGCAGGCGCCGCGTCAAGCGTCAGGCGCCAGCCCTGCGCCAGGATCGCGAGATTGTAGCGCGCCTCGATCGTGCGGCGCGCGGCGAGGAGAAAGCCGGAAAGGCTCGCGTCCTCGTCTGCGCCTTCGACCTTGACGTGCTCCTTGAAGGCGGCGAGCGTGACCGGTTCTTCCGTAGGCGGAGTGATAAGAGCGAGGGACATTGCGCAACGGGTCCTATGGGAAATAGGGACTGGGGATTGGGGATTAGGGA
>DNZB01000143.1:2050-3867 GCA_003506635.1 Parvularcula sp. | reverse complement strand
GGATTGGGGATTAGGGATTAGGGGCCGGAGATCAGGTTTCGGGAGCGATTCCCTGGTCCCCAATCCCCAGTCCCTATTCCCTGCGCCTTAGATCGCCGCGAACTTCAAGAGCTTGATCGCGTCGAAGTTCTGCACGCCGCCGCCGACCCGCTTCGTCGTGTAGAAGAGGACATAGGGCTTTGCCGAATAGGGATCGCGCAGAATGCGCACGCCCTGGCGGTCGACGATGAGATATCCGCGCTGGAAATCGCCGAAGGCGATCGCATAAGCGTTCGCGCCGATGTCCGGCATGTCTTCGACCTCCGTCACCGGGTAACCGAAGAGGGTCGAGGGCGACCCCGCCGCCAGCGACGGCTGCCAGAGGTAATTGCCGTCGGCGTCCTTGAACTTCCGGACGACGGACAGCGTCTTCCGGTTCATCACGAAGCGGCCGTTCGCGCGGAACGCCTGCTTCGGCGCGTAGATGAGATCAAGAAGCGTGTCGGCGGGGTTCGACGCGGCGAAGGCGCCGGCCGCGCCCGTCGCGATATAGCCGATCTCCGCCGCGCCGCGCGCGGCTTCCGCCGCGGTCGGGTAGGAAAGAAAGCCCCGCGGCTTATTGACGCCGTCGCCGCCGGCGAAGGCGCCGGTTTCCTGCGCGGCGAATTCGCCTTGAACTTCGTCGGCGAGCCATTGTTCGATGTCGACGACCGCGTCGTCGAGCAGCGTCTGGCTGGCCGCCGGCATCGCGTAAAGCTCCATCGTCGGGAAGTCGATCGAAGAGAGCGTCGGCGTCTGGGTCTCGATGCGGCCGCCCGTTTCGCCGACCCATCCCGCCGCGCCGCCGCCGAGGCTGACCGGCTTTTTAAAGCTGGTGACGCCGATTTCGCGCACCGTCGCGATCTGGCGGATCGGCGAGATATCCCTGACCGCCGCGGCGATCACGCGCTCGGTCGGCTCCGGCGCGAGATAGCCGCCCTCGGCGTCGACGCCGGCGCTCAAGGATTTGCGCTCGATCGCGTGCAGGGCCGAGGCGTCGCCCTTTCGCATATAAGCGAGGATCGCGGACTTTTTCTCGGCGTCTTCCGGCGCGCCGACCGCCGGGCGCTGCGCGGCGAGCGCCATGCGGTCGAGCGCCGATTTCTGGTCGGAGAGCGCCTTCGATATGCGCTCCACCTTTTCCGACAAGAGGGGGTCGTTCTTCTTCGTTTCGATTGCGGCGAGGCGCGCGTCGTTCGACTGCTTGAACTGTTCGAACGCCGACAGGAAGTCGCGCATGGCGGCCTTGACGTCGCCGTTCGGGTTGCGGTGCTTGGTCTCCATGTCCTTTGATACTCCTTGTACTGACATGTCGGTTTCAGGCGGATAGGATCTCGGCCGCGCGGCGGACCGCGGCGGCGAATTCGGCGACCGCGGCTTCGTCCGAGGCGGCGAAAGGAACGGTGAGGCGCGCATGGGGCGCCATCGGGAAGGTGACGATCGACACCTCCCACAGCGCGGCTTCGACGATGCGTCGCCCGCCCGGCGCCTTTTCGGACTTGATGGCGGTGAAGCCGATCGAAAGCCCGTCGAGGATGCCTTCCTCGATGAGGTGCGCGGTCTCTCGCCCCGCCTGCGTTTCGCGCGTGATCTCGCCGATCGCGTAAAGGCCCTTGCCGCGCTCTTCGAAGGCGAGCCAGCGTCCGATCGGGTTTTCATTCGCGTGCTGGGCGAGGAGCTTCACCTGGCCGGCGCCCATGCGCTTCAGCGACGCGGCGAAAGCGCCCGGCGCGACGATGTCGCCCTTCAAGTCGACGGCGCCGTAAATCGCCGCCCAACCTTCGATGCGGAGCTTGCGG
>DNZB01000143.1:1443-1693 GCA_003506635.1 Parvularcula sp. | reverse complement strand
GCGCTCATCGTCCTTCCTCCAGTTTCGTCTCGATACGGACGAGCTGCGCGCGCATGGCGATGACCTGTTCTTCAAGGCGGGCGATGCGCACGGAAAGTTCGGCCGAGGCGGCGGTCTTCGCCTCGACGGCGGAAAGACGCTCGGCCGCCGCGCCTGACCAGAGAAGGACCAGCGCGGTTTGCAGCGCGACCGCGCCGAGCGCGGCGGCGGACAGGCGGATGTCGACGGATCTGATTGCGGCGTCAGTCAT
>DNZB01000143.1:0-1044 GCA_003506635.1 Parvularcula sp. | reverse complement strand
AAGGCCGGCGCGAGCCAGGCGGAAAGCGCCGAGGCCGTCTTCCTGACGAGCGGCAGCACCGTCTGGCGCCAGAAGGCGAGGTTCGCCTCGCGATAATTCGCATAGGTATTGTCGCCCGGAATGCCGAGGAGCTGCGGCGGCACGCCGAAGGCGAGCGCGATTTCGCGCGCCGCGCCGTTTTTCGCCTCGACGAAGTCCATGTCGCTGGGGGTGAGCGACATGGACCTCCAGTCGAGGCCGCCGTCGAGGACGAGGGGGCGTCCTGCGTTGGCGATTCCGGAATAGGCGGATGAAAGCTCTTCCTTCAGCCGCTCGAACTGTTCGGCGGTGAGATTTTCAGCGCCCTCCGGCCCCTTGTAGACGAGCGCGCCCGAGGGCCGCGCCGCGTTGTCGAGGAGCGCCTTGTTCCAGCTGAGCGCCGCGTTGTGGAAGTCGACCGCGGTCGCCGCGGCTTCGAGCGGCGAAAAGCCGTAATGATCGTTCGTCGGGTGGAAGAGCTTGAGGTGCAGGACCGGCAGGAACCCGCCGGCGTCGCGGACAAAGCGCGTCTTCTTGCCGTCGACGCCGTATTCGTAGCCGTCGGTCCACCCGCCGGCGCCGGCGAGCGCCTTCATGCGATCGGGGCGAAGGCACCAGAGTTCGCGCAACGCCCCGTCGAGGCGCACCGCTTCGAGATAGGCGTTGCCCGCCGTTTCGAGGAAGCCGTAGAGCGATTCCAGCAGCGTCTGCCCCGATTGCTCCGGGTTCGGACGATTGAGGAGATCGAGCAGCGGGTGCGCGGCCATGACGCGCCCCGCTTCGACGACGCGCAAGGGCGCGGACGCCGCCGCTTCGGAGACAAGCCGGATCGAGCGGTAGGCGATGACGTTCTTCTGGAATCCGGCGCGCGCGAGCGAAGCGTAATCGCGCGGCGTCCAGACGGGATCGCCGGGGCGCGACAGCGCGGTCAACGCCCGCGCGGCGGATTTTTTGCGTTCGAAGAGGGGGATCATTGGGGGAGACTTCCTTCCCCCCTCTCCCGCTTGCGGGAGAGGGGCCGGGGGT
>DNZB01000259.1:4972-10430 GCA_003506635.1 Parvularcula sp. | reverse complement strand
ATCGCGCGCGCCTTGTCGAGCGGCGTCAGCGCCTCTTTCATGTCCTCAAGGTAGAGAAAATCGACGTCGGGTTCGAGCTCGGCGATCAGGCTTTCCAGCTTGGCGATCTCGATGAACTTGCGGGCGGTGACGACCTTTTTCACTTCCGCCGCGCGCGCGGCGGCGCGCAGGTTCCGCGCCCCTGCGGTGAAGTTGAACATCGCGGGCGTTCGCCCCTGCGCAAAGGCGGCCATCAGCGCGATGACGGCGCCCGCGCCGGTCGGCATCATCACGCCGACCTTTTCGCCGGCCTGCGTCGCGCGGGCGAGCGGCCCGCCGATCGCAAAGCTCGCCCGGATGATTTCAGCATAGGTCAGCTCGCGTCCATCGCCGTCGATGACCGCGACTGACGCCGCGCCCTTCTTTTTCGACGCCGCGAGCAGCGCATGGAAAATCGACTTCTTCGCGCGGTGCGCGATCCGCCGGAGGGTGTCGTCCATTCAGCGCCCCTGATTCACAGAGCCCCTCCCGGAGGCCCCGGAGCTGTGCGTTTGTCGCGCCAGCCTTCCTGTTATTGCTGGACCATTCCCTTGCCGGTCCGCGCCGCGGCGCGCCCGCCCGAGGCGCCCACGGCTTGTTTCAGTCGATTACTAGATGGCAAGCGCCGCGCCAACGGGCAAGGCGCTCTCCATTAGTGAGCGCTTACTTACATAACTTGCCGCGCGCTTGTTTGCAAGGGGCAACTCGCTCATCCAGGGGCCCGACCTGGCGGGGGCCTTGCGGCCGCCGCTTCGGCGGTTCGACGCGAAAGGTGTCGCATCCTGCATCAACGGGGCTAATGTCATGGTGGGCTATGGGAACTGCCGATGACCGCCGCCTCTGACCGCTTGCCGACGCCGCGCGTTCTCCTCCGGCGCTTTGCGCATGCGCAGGGGATCGCTCTGCCCTCTTACGAAACCGCTGGCGCTGCGGGTTGCGATTTGCGCGCGGCGGTGCCGGACGATGCGCCGATCGTCCTTCGTTCCGGCGAGCGCGCGCTGGTGCCGACCGGCCTTGCGATCGCGCTTCCCGCAGGGTGGGAGGCGCAGGTGAGGGCGCGCTCGGGCCTTGCGGCGAAGTTCGGCGTCGGCCTCGTCAACGCCCCGGGCACCATTGACGCCGACTATCGCGGCGAGGTGAAGGTCATCCTCATCAATCATGGCACGGATGAATTCGTCATTCGCCGGGGCGACCGCATTGCGCAGATGGTGATCGCGCCGGTCTCGCAGGCGGCGTTCGTCGAAACGCAGACGCTTGATGAGACCGCGCGCGGCGAGGGCGGATTCGGATCGACAGGCGTCTGAAAACAGGAGCGTCGAGGGCGCGATGAACTGGGCCGAGCAGTTTCCGGGCGGATTTCGAAACGCCGTGATCCTGATCGGCTTTGCATCCGTCGTCGCCGGTCTTCTTGTCCGCCGCTCGCACCCCGCCAACAGGGGGCTTGGCATGGGCTTCATCATGACCGGCGCGACGATGATCGCGCTGTCGATCGCCGGCCGGATGTGGCGCTGGTGGTGAGCGGCCGGCGCGTTTCGGCCGCTCGCCCGGCGCCGCGGCCCGCGCGGATTGCCACGTCTTCGAAAGTCTGATGATAGTCGCGCCCGCAAAGGCCGTTCCGTTCCGCCAGAGGTTCGATGCTCGATCCTGACGCGCGCGATCGTTATCTGCGCCACATTCTTTTGAAGGAAATCGGCGCGCAAGGCCAGCAGCGCTTGCTGGCGGCGCGCGTGCTCGTCGTCGGCGCCGGCGGCGTCGGCAGTCCTGTCATCCAGTATCTCGCGGCGGCGGGCGTCGGTCGTCTCGCCATTGCCGATGACGACACGGTCGCGCTCTCCAATCTGCAACGCCAGACGATCTTTCGCGACGAGGACGTCGGCGCGCCGAAGGCCGAGTGCGCGGCGCGGTTCGCGCGCGCGCTCAATCCGGGCATCGACGCAACGCCGATCGTCGAGCGGCTCGACGCAAGGCGCGCCGCGGCGCTGTTTGGCGAATTCGACCTTGTCGTCGAGGGCGTCGACGCCATCGCGACGCGCTTGGCGCTCAATGAAGCGAGCATCGCGGCAAGGACCCCGATGGTGTCCGCCGCGCTTGGCCGGTTCGAGGCGCAAGTGTCGCTGTACAAGCCCTGGGCGGGCGCCGACTTGCCTTGCTATCGCTGTTTTGTGCCGGAAGCCCCGCCGCGCGAAGCGGCGCTCGGCTGCGCGGAGGAAGGCGTCATCGGCCCCCTCGCCGGCGTCGCCGGATCGATGGCCGCGCTTGAAGCGGTCAAGGAGCTGACAGGCGCCGGCGAAACGCTTGCAGGACGTCTGTTCGTCTTCGACGGCCTTTCCGCCAGCGCCCGCACCGTGCGGTTGCCGCGCGATCCGAATTGTTCCTTGTGCCGCACAATCGACCGGAGCGTTACATGAAGCCTTGCCTCGCCGTTCTCATCGCCGCCCTGTCGCTCGCCGCCTGCGCGAAGTCGCGACTGCTGCCGCCCGCCCCCAAGTCCTATTATGTCGACGGCGCGCCCGTATCGGCGGCGCTGCAGACCGCGCCGGACTTTTCAGGCGTCGTCATGGTCGGCGAGAAAGGCGAGACGCTGTTCGCGACCGCGCAAGGTCTTGCCGACCGCGAAGCAGGTCGCGCGCTGTCGCTTTATGACACCTGGCGCTGGGGATCGGTCGCGAAAATGTCGACGGCGATCCTCGTCCTTCAGGAAGTCGAAAATGGCCGGCTATCGCTCGACAGGACGCTGGCGGAGCAAGCGCCGGAATTCGCCGGCGAGCCCGCGGGCGAGGCGACGCTTCGCCAGCTTTTGCAGCACACCTCCGGCATCGCCAATGTCGACCGCGGCCCTTCCGACGCGGCGGGCGCCCCGCTGCCCTTTAGCGCTGATGCGAGCGTTCGCATGGATGCGTCAAAGGCCTGCGCCGGCCCCGCCGAGGCCGCGCCCGGCGCGCGCTTTGATTACAATAACTGCGATTACATCGTGCTCGGGCGCCTGCTTGAGGCGAAGACGGGGAAGATGTTCAGCGAATTGTTCCGCGAACGGATCGCCGCGCCTTCCGGCATGCGCGGGGCCGGCGTTCTTCCGGGCGGATGCGAGGAGACCGTCAAGGGCTACGCCGCCGCTGACAAGGCCGAGCCGCCCGTCAACCCGGGCGCTTATGGCGCGGCCGGCGCGCTGTGCGGTCCGCCGCGCGCGTTGCAGGCTTTCGCCGCGGCCGCGATGGCCGGCAAGCTGATCGGCCAGCCGATGCGGGCGGAAATGCGCAAGAGTGATCCTGCGCTCGGCAATGCGGGTCTTGGCGTCTGGTCATACGAGGCGCCGCTCGACGGCTGCGAGGCGCCGGTTGCGCTGGTCGAACGGCGCGGCGCCGTCGGCGGGATTGAAACGCGCCTCGTCATGGCGCCGGCGACCTTGCGCAGCCTCGTCATCATGTCGAATCGCGCCGATGTCGCGCTTGGCGAGCTATGGACAGGCGAGGGCCTGACCTTCACGCTCGCCAGCGCCGCCTTCTGCAAGATTTGAACGCAATCAGCTCTTGAGCGTCAGGACGACGACTTCGCCGGGCGCGACAGAGACTTTCGTTTCGTCAAAGCTCGGCTTCTTAAGTTTGGGCCTGACGCCGTTCGAGAAGATGAACGGCTCTTTCGGCTTGCCAAGGGCGTTCCGGTTGAGCTTGCCGTCGCCATTTTCGTCGAGATAGGCGACGAAAGCGTACTCGCCCGCCTTGAGCCCGCGTACTTCGACGACCGCGAGGCCATCGTCCCCGACCCTTGCTGCATGGCGCGAGGCCGGCTGCTCCAGAAAGGTCGCTGGACTGTCATAAACGGAAAGGCGCACAGCATCGCCGGCGCGGGCGTCGGACCGCACCGCAAGGACGATGGCGTCCGCCGTTGTCAGGCGGGAATAGGGATCATCGCCGGGAAGGCTGTCAGCGCCTGCGCCCGCAAGACCAAGCGCCAGCACAAAACCTGCTCCCGCCGCCAGTCTTCGATTACTCCAAACCATTGTTTCGCCAGCGGATTGCTTGCCCCGGACCTCGCACGCCCGTACGCCCTCAAATTAGCAGTCTTTCGTTCAATTCAACTTAAAATTCGACAGCCCGCCGTCACCTTGCCGCGATCAGCCGGTGAGCGTTACGCGATTGCAACGCCGGAAGTCAGGAACCCGGCAAACCGCGGGGCGCCCGCTGCATAGCGCTGTTGCGAGCGCGCGATCCCGAAACCCGCTTCGGCGATCAGCGCCAGGGGGTCCCGGCTGAGGCGGCAGCCGCCGGCCAGCCTGCCCCAAACGGGATCGAGCTGGTCCTGAAGGCGCCGGACGCCGGGATCGGGGGCGGCGCCATGTTCAAGGAACAAGAGCCGTCCGGAGGGCTTCAGCACCCGCCGGACGCTGGTGAGCGCGCGCGCCGCATCCGGGATCGTGCACAAGGTGAAGGTCGTGACGACCGTATCGACTGAAGCGGCGTCGAGAGGGATCTCTTCCGCCTTGAGGTCGAGCCACGAAAACGGGAACGCGACGGCGCCGACGCGGCGCGCGGCGCGGGCGCGCATCTGGCGCGAGGGCTCAAGCGCGATCAGCCGTTCGACCTTCGCCGGGTCATAATAGGGGGCGTTGTGTCCGGAGCCGAACCCGATTTCGAGGACCGCGCCCGCCGCCTCGGGAATTATCTTCGCGCGTTCGCGCCGGAGCGGCGGCAGCGAGCAGGCGAAGCTGACGAGCGCCGGTTCAATGTACGAAGCGTAGAGTCCCATGGCGCCCAACCAGCGTTCGTCAGCCGAGTCCCAGGATGATCCGGTCCGGCGGCTTGTGGCCGTCGGCGTACATCTTGATGTTGATGATGACGCGCTCACCCATTTCAAGGCGGCTTTCAATCGTCGATGAGGCCATGTGCGGCAGCAGAACGGCGTTGGGCGCCGCCATCAGTTTTGCGTTCGGACGCGGCTCGTTCTCGAATACGTCGAGTCCCGCGCCGGCGATCCGGCCTTCGACGAGCGCGTCGGCGAGCGCTTCTTCATCGATGATTTCGCCGCGCGAGATGTTCACGACATAGGCGTCGCGGTTCAGCAGCGCGAGCCGATCACGCGAGAGGAGATGATAGGTCTCGCGCGTCGAAGGGCAATTGACCGAGACGATATCGACATGGCGCAGCATCGCGTTGAGATCCGGCCAGAAACGCGCGCCAAGCTCGTCCTCGATATGCGGATTGATCGGGCGGCGGTTGTGATAGTGGATGGAGAGGCCGAACGCCGCCGCGCGCCGCGCGATCGCCTCGCCGACGCGCCCCAGTCCGATAATGCCGAGCGCCTTGCCGCGGACGCGGTGGCCGAGCATCCAGGTCGGCGTCCACCCCGAAAAGGCGCCGCCTTCGAGCGCCTTGACGCCTTCGACGAGGCGTCGCGGCACGGCGAGGATGAGCGCCATCGCCATGTCGGCGGCGTCCTCCGCAAG
>DNZB01000259.1:2902-4627 GCA_003506635.1 Parvularcula sp. | reverse complement strand
AGCTTCAGCCTGTCCCCGGCGGCCTTGAAGAACGCGGCGTCAAGCGTGTCGCCGAGCGTCGGCGCCAGCACGTCGCTCGCGGACGCAAGTTCGATGAGCGCGCCGGCGCCCAAAGGAGCGTTCAAGGGATTGAGCGTCGTGTCGAAAAGATCCGACAGGCGCGCCTCGACCGCATCGGGCAGTTTTCTCGTAACCCCGACCTTCAAACGGCGATGCGGCATTCTTGTCCTTGCTTCCCGGCGCGCTCTCGACCCGGCGCTTAACGCTTCGTTAAGCGGACCTTGCGAAATGTAAATATCGGGCCGCGCCGCGGCTTCCAAAGCCTTTCGCGTTCCCGTTTCGCCATGCAGCCGCGCGCCGTTCCCTTCCTTGTCGCCTTGTATTTGAGCGCCGTCGCCGCGCCGGCGCAAGCGGACGGCGGCGCGCCGCCGCCCCTTCGCACCGACACGCCGTCGGGCCAGCCGGTGCCGCGCTTCCTGAGCCTTAAATTTGACAAGACGAACTGCCGGATCGGGCCGTCGCGCAACCACCCTATTCGCTACGTCTTCCGGCGCGAAGGGGCGCCGGTCATGGTGGTGGCGGAATCGGTCGATCATTGGCGAAAAATCAGGGACGCCGCCGGCGACGAATGCTGGGCGCACAAGGTGACGTTGCACGCACAGACGCATGTGCAGACAATTCATCAAACAGCGCTACTGCGCAAACCTCTGAGCGGCGCCGACGCCGCGGCGCAGCTCGGCCCGGGCGTGCTCGCGCGCATCGACGCCCGCAAGGACGGCTGGCTGAAGGTTTCTGCGGGGGGCGCTACAGGTTGGATTCCCGCCGGTGAGGTTTGGGGCGGCGCCCTGGCGCACGCTGAGCCAGGCGATTGACCGGCTGCGGCGCGCGCTCTACGCCTTCTCCAAGGTCACGTTGCGCGGATCGCCGCGCCATCCGCTTCAAGAACCATGGCGTCTCAGTCGAGTTTTACGCGCGAGGAATTGTTGCGCTGCGGCATGCACGGCTTCAAGGGGCCGGGCACCGCGCAGCTCCCCGTGCCGCCGATGCTGATGTTCGACCGCGTTACCCACATCGCGCGCGACGGCGGCGCTTATGGCAAAGGCGCGATGGTCGCCGAACTCGACGTGCACCCGAAGCTTTGGTTCTTCGAGTGCCATTTCCCCGGCGATCCGGTGATGCCGGGCTGCTTGGGGCTCGATGCGCTCTGGCAGATGGTCGGATTCTTCCTCACCTGGTCCGATCTGCCGGGCAAAGGCCGTGCGCTCGGCTGCGGCGAGGTCAAATTTTCGGGACAGGTCACGCCCGCAGTCCGCCTCGTGCGATATGAACTGGATATCCGCCGCGTTATGAGCGGCCGACTTGTGCTCGGCATCGCAGACGGGCGTGTTATTGCCGATGACAAGATCATATATGAGGCGAGTGACCTTCGCGTCGGGCTGTTTTCCGACGCACAACTGAACGCTGGCGCAGCGTCCTGAGCCAACCGCAGCAGGAGGACTATGAGACGGGTCGCGATCACCGGCATGGGCGTCGTGTCGTCGATCGGCGCGAATGTCGCCGAAGTGACGCGCGCGCTGAAGGAAGCGAAGTCTGGCGTCACCTTTGCGCCCCCCTTCGCCGAGCTTGGCTTCCGCTGTCAGGTTTATGCGCGTCCCACCGTCGATCCTGAGGCTGCGCTTGACCGCCGCACGCGCCGCTTCATGGGCGAGGGCGCGGCGTGGAACT
>DNZB01000259.1:0-2571 GCA_003506635.1 Parvularcula sp. | reverse complement strand
CTCATCATGGGTTCCGGCGGCCCCTCGACGGCGGCGATCGTCGAGGCGGCGGACGTGACGCGCGAAAACAAGAACACCAAACGCATCGGCCCGACGGTGGTGCCCAAGGCGATGTCGTCGACGAACTCGGCGACGCTCGCCGTGCCGTTCAAGATCCTGGGCGTCAACTATTCGATCTCGTCGGCTTGCGCGACCTCCGTGCACTGCATCGGCGCGGCCGCCGAGCAGATCATCTGGGGCAAGCAGGACGTGATGTTCGCCGGCGGCGGCGAGGATTGTCACTGGACGATGTCGAACATTTTCGACGCCATGGGCGCGATGGCGACGCGCTATAATGATACGCCATCGACCGCGAGCCGCGCCTATGACAAGAACCGCGACGGCTTCGTCATCGCCGGCGGCGCGGGCGTCGTCGTGCTCGAAGAAATGAACCGCGCGAAAGCGCGCGGCGCGACAATCTACGGCGAGATCGTCGGCTATTATGCGAATTCCGACGGTTATGACATGGTGCAGCTGTCCGGCGAGGGCGCCGTTCGCTGCATGAAGGCGGCGATGGCGACCGTGAAGCAGCCGATCGACTATGTGAACACCCACGGCACCTCGACGCCGGTCGGGGATTCAAAGGAAACGGCGGCGCTGCGCGAAGCGTTTGACGGCAAGGTGCCGCCCTTCTCGTCCACGAAATCACTGACCGGCCATTCGCTCGGCGCCGTCGGCGCGCAGGAGACGATCTATTCCCTCATCATGATGCGCGACCGCTTCCTGTGCGAGAGCGCGCATATCGAGGAGCTTGATCCCGAGTTTGAAGGCCTGCCGATCGTCCGCAGCCGCGTCGACAACGCCAAGATCGACTGCTTCCTGACGAACTCCTTCGGCTTCGGCGGAACCAATGGATGCCTGATCGTCGCGCGCGTGTAGGGCGGAGTTGGGTAATTATTTACTTAAGGGGACAACACTCGGTCGAATTAAAGGTACCGGGCGTCATGAAAGTCAGCTTCTTTCTAGTGACCGCAACATTCTTCGTAATTCCAATTGAACCCGCGGGCGCATTGGATTTTCTCGTTCAAAGTAGCGGTGGGAATTGCGGTGAGTGCGCTTGGGTCCTTGCGAGAGGCGACATAGAACCCGGCGACACGCATAAACTGAAGGCAATGGCATCAAGCCAAGAACTGCCCAGAAACATCCGATTTGACTCGGATGGTGGAAGTCTGTTGGAGGCCATGGAGCTAGGTCGCTTTCTCCGAAGTGACGGATGGGACAGCTTTGTCGGCGATTTATTGCTGGACGAATCTGCGCAGGAAAAATGTTTTAGCGCATGTGCTTATGCTTTCATTGGTGGCGTAAAGAGGCGTGCGCTGCCCAGTGTGCTCGGGGTTCATCAATTCTACGAGCTAGTCAGCGAACATTATGAATTGCTTGATCCGACTGGTTCGAACAAAACCAGCGACGCGCAAATTATCACCGCCGCCCTTTATGAGTATGTTCGGGAGATGGGCGTCGATGTAACGATGGTATCAATAGCGTCTTCGGTTGCCGACGCGGATCAACTTCACTTATTTGACCAACAAGAGCTTGATGTGTTGACCATCAACACGAATAAGCCGTCGGACACCCGAGAACATTGGCGCATTGAACCTATGGGCAATGGCGTCGCTGCTATCGTAACTCAGGTCCAAGATAGTTCTGGCAAGGTCGCCAGCCTGTCGATTGCGTGTGGTGAACTGGACCGGGAAGGCGCTACAATTTTTTTTGCATTTCGGGATGATGATATTGATTGGAGTTTCGTGAATCGCTCGTGGAGATTTCCCTTGCCAATGGCGACGGAGATCAGACTTAAGGACAAGGGGCAATGGCTAACCGCGACCGGTTCGATCAACGACGTACCTGTTTCAGTTACTGCGGACGGCACCATCTATTTTTCTTTGGCGATGACGAAAGATTCTGCCTCTAGCATTTACGATGCAGAGTTGATTGAAGTATCGGCTTTTCATAGTATGGCTCTGATGCGAACAACAGGTCCGATCGAGGGCGTCTTTGGTACGAAAACGGCTTCTCAGGCGATTTCTCTCGCGCTCAAGAACTGTCCGGTAATCTGACCTTCTAGCAAGCGCCATAAGCGCGATGCTCCCACGCGCTGCCTCAGCCAGCGCGCCTAGCCTTTACTCGACCGCACCGTGCTCGATGCGCCGGCCCCAAAGGTCGTTCCGAAACGACTTGAGCCACGCCGAGAACTCCGCGGACTCCGACGCGGAAAGCGCTGCGACGGCCTTTTCGATTTTCTCAATAAAGGTCATAATCCGTTTTCTAGCATCTCGGCTTTACTCGCGCGATTTGCGCGGCTTTCAAGGACCTCCCCCCTATGACCGACGAAACCCCCTTCCCCGCCGGCGCCCTGATGAAAGGCAAGCGCGGCCTCATCATGGGCGTCGCCAACAAGAATTCGATCGCCTGGTCGATCGCGCAGCAGCTCCACGCGCAAGGGGCGGAGATCGCCTTCACCTATCTGAACGAAGCGATGGAGCGGCGCGTGCGACCGCTCGCCGAAAGTCTCGGCGCGAGGCTGATCCTTGA
>DNZB01000209.1:1122-4418 GCA_003506635.1 Parvularcula sp. | reverse complement strand
AACGCCGCGCTCGCCGAATGTCTGGCGCTGAAAGACCCGATCGTCGAAGCGCGATGCCGCGCCGCGCTTGCGCCGCCGGAAGCGGCCGCCGCGCCGCAGGCCGCCGCATTCCCGGCTGAGCGCGCGGCGATCTTCGCGCGGCTGATGCGCGAACCGGGCGCGGCGAAGATCCGCGCGCGGCTCGACGGCGCCGCGCCTCTAACGCTGCTTGCGCCCGGCGACAGCGCCATCCGGCGGACGCTTGGCGCGTCGGGCGTCGCAAGGCTCATTGCGCCCGAGAACGCCGGCGCGCTTGAGGCGTTTCTCGCCGCGCACCTCGTCGAGGGCGACATCGCGGCGAGCGGAGTCGGCGGCGAGACGATCGTGACCCGCACGCAAGACGCGCTCGGCCGCCCGGCGACCCTCACCCTTGAACCAGCGTATGTCCGTGTACAGATCAATGGCGCCGGCGTTCTCGCCGGAGACATCGTCGGCGATAATGGCCGCATTCACGTCATCGACGGCGTGCTGGCGGCGCCCTCGCCCCACTGACGCGCCGGGCGATCAATGTGGATCGCCCGATGGTCTGGAATTTTCGTGGTCGCGCCGGGTTACGAAAAACCGGTGTCCACTCTTCCGCCCGGCGCTCTAGCGCGGTTCGACGCGGAACACTTCGCCGTCAAGGCCGACGACGTAGAGATTGCCGGCGTCATCCTCGCCGAAGCTTGCGATATTGTCGATCACGCCGAGGTCGGGCGCGAAGGCGGCCGTCTGGATCGTGAACGCGGCGGACGCGATCGTCGCTCCCTGCGATACGGAGGCGGCGGGGATCGACCAGATATTGGCGCTGGCGAAGTCGCCAAACACATATTGGCCGCGCAGCACATCGACCGGTCCGCGATAGACATAGCCGCCGGTGACGGAATTGCCCTGCCGCGGCCCTGAACCATGCGCGTATTCGGCGATCGGCGCCGTCATGCCGGCGGTCGAGCCCGCCTGATTGACGCGCGTTCCCTCAAGGACCGGCCAGCCGAAATTGAGCCCCGCCTCGCCGGGGCGAATGAGGCTGATCTCCTCGATCGCGCCCTGGCCGACATCGCCGATGAAGAGGTTCCCGGTCTGCCGGTCAAAGCTCGCCCGGAACGGATTGCGAAGCCCATAGGCGAACGTTTCCGGCGCGCCGCCGCCGCCTGCGAAGGGATTGCCGGACGGAATCGCGTAGTCGCGCGATGGGTCCGTCGGAAACCCGTCAGAGGACGGATCAATGCGCAGGATCTTCGCAAGCAGCGAATTACGATTCTGGCCGTTGCCGAAGGCGTCGTTGCTGCCGCCGCCGTCGCCGAGCGCGATGTAAAGAAGATTGTCCGGCCCGAAGCCGATAAAGCCGCCTTTGTGGTTGCTCGCCGCCGGCTGCGTCGCGGTGAAGATGACGTCGCCGGTCGAAAGGTCGGCCAAGTCGGGATTGGCGGTCTGCGTCCGGTAGCGCCGGATTTCGGTGTCGCCGCTGAGATTGTTGAGGTGGACGTAAAACGTCCCGCTGGCCGCGAAATCAGGCGCAAGCGCCATGCCGAGAAGGCCCTGCTCGCCGCTCGGGTCGATGACCGTCCTGAGGTCAAGGAACGGCGCGGCGTTGAGAGCGCCGGTCGTCGGATCGAGAATCTCGACCTGCCCCGCTTTTTCGACGATGAAGACGCGGTTCGATCCGTCGCCGCGCCCGAGAAGAAAAAGCGGCTGGCTGAGCCCCGAGACGACGCGGCGCAGTCCAAATGCGTCGGCGACGTCCGTCACCGTGATCCTGACCGCCAGGGTCGTTGTTGCGGTTCCGTCGCTGGCGGAAACAATGATCTCGTAGACATTGTCGCCATTGGCGTCTGTCGGCGCTTCAAAATCGGGGGGAGCGTTGAACGCCACGACGCTGCCAAGCTCGAAATGAAAGTCGTCCGCGTCCACGCCGCCCGCAAGTGCGAAGGTGATGGGGTCGTTGTCCGCATCCGTCGCGGTGATGGCGTAGCTGGCGTCCGCCGTTCCTTCCGCAAAGCTGCGCGTGGCCGCCGAGGTAATGACCGGCGCGCGGTTCACCGGCGGCGGCGGCGGCGGCGGCGCGGCGCTGTCGCCCCCCGAACATCCCGCAAGCGCCATCGCGAGGCTGGTCCAAGCGCCAATGCCGGTCCGCATAAGAACACTCCTTGCTTCGCCGGACGACTTTGAAGACCCCGGCGTTACCAAAGCCTCCATGCCGCGGATGACATTCTAGTAAACGAGATCGTCTGCAAAGCCTATCGCCGCCGCTTCGTCAGCCCGCCGAGGAGACCGCGCGTCAGCTCGCGCATCAGCGTCGATGAAAGGGTGCGGACTGCGGATTTCGCCGCCGCCTCGCCGACCGATTGACGGTTCGAGCGGCGTTTCGCCGGGCGCGCGCGCGCCTCGTCCTGCTCAACGCGGCGTTCCTGTTTCGCGCGGCGTTCGGCCCGGTCCTGCAGCGCTTCATAGGCCGACTGGCGATCGATGGGCTTGTCGTAATGATTCCCGAGCGCGGACGACCTTATGACGGCGCGGCGCTCGTCTTGCGTCAAAGGCCCCATGCGCGACGACGGCGGGCGGATCAGCGTACGATCGACCATCGACGGCGCGCCCTTGGCCTCAAGCGTCGAGACGAGCGCCTCGCCGACGCCGAGATCGGTGATCGCTTCGAGCGTCGAAAAGGCCGGGTTCGGACGAAACATTTCGGACGCGGTCCTGATGACCTTCTGCTCCTTCGGGGTGAAGGCGCGCAGCGCATGCTGGATGCGCGCGCCGAGCTGGCTCGAAACCGCATCCGGAACGTCCTGCGGGTTTTGCGTGACGAAATAGACGCCGACCCCCTTCGACCGGATAAGGCGCACGACCTGTTCGATCTTTTCAAGCAGCGCCTTGGGCGCGTCGTTGAAGAGGAGATGCGCCTCGTCGAAGAAGAAAACGAGCTTAGGCTTTTCCGGATCGCCGATTTCGGGAAGTTCCTCAAAAAGCTCCGACAGCATCCAGAGGAGGAATGTCGCGTAGAGTTTCGGCGACTGCATCAGGCGGTCGGCGGCGAGGATGTTGACGACGCCGCGCCCGTCGCGGTCGACATGAATGAAATCGTCAAGCTCAAGCGCCGGTTCGCCGAAGAAATTCTCCCCGCCCTGCTCTTCAAGCGTCAAGAGGCGCCGCTGGATCGAGCCGACCGTCGTCTTCGCGACGTTTCCGTATTTCAGCGTCAGTTCGTCTGCGCGCTCGCCGATATCGATCAGCAGCGCGCGCAAATCCTTCAGGTCGATCAGCGCGAGGCCGTCGTCGTC
>DNZB01000209.1:0-793 GCA_003506635.1 Parvularcula sp. | reverse complement strand
AGCAGCGGCCCCATCTCGGACACCGTCGCGCGTATGGGATGGCCCTTCTCGCCGAAAAGGTCCCAGAAGACGACCGGCGCGGCTTCCGGCGCGTAAGGGTCAAGCCCGATTTTCTGCGCCCGCGCGACGAGGAAATCCTTCATATCGCCGGGCATGGCGATGCCGGAAAGATCGCCCTTCACATCCGCCGCCAAGACGGGAACGCCCGCGCGCGAAAAGCCTTCCGCAAGGATCTGCAAGGTGACCGTCTTGCCGGTGCCGGTCGCCCCCGCGATGAGCCCGTGGCGGTTGGCGTATTTCAGCGAAAGATACTGCGGGCTTGCGCCCCTGCCGATAAAAAGGCCGTCATCCGCCATGGGTCCTAGGCTCCGGGATTTTCATCAAAGGTCGGGCGCAACCGATACCGGCGGCCGTGACCCAAGAGCAAGCGGGCCTGCGGGGCCGCGGAAGTCAAGCGCTTTTGACGCGGCGGCGTTGCGCGGCTGTCGGCCTTTCCGATAGAAGGGGCCGGAACTCCCGCCCGCCGGGCGGCGCTGAAGTCGAGGGGCCTTATGCTGAGAATTCTGCTGATCATTCTGGTCGCGCTCGCTGTCATCATCGGCCTGATGCGCCTTACCGGCGCCAAACCTGGAGACGGCGCCCCGACGGCTGTCACGGAAGACGCGATCGACGAGGCGGCCGAGGCGGCGGCCCCCGCCGAGGACGTCATCATCGACGAGCCCGCGATCGACGCCCTGCCCTCCGAAACCGGAGACGCGGCCGCCACGGAGCCGGCGCTTGAAGAAATTCCCGC
>DNZB01000290.1:560-4674 GCA_003506635.1 Parvularcula sp. | reverse complement strand
CCGCCAAGGAAGCCGCGAAAGACGCTGAAAAAGCCGCCAAAGAGGCCGCCAAGGACGCCCGCGACGCGGCTAAGGACGAGGCCAAGCGCACCCGCGACGAGGCAAGGGACGCCGCCAAGGACGCCCGCGACGCCGCCAGGGACGCGGCGAAAGACGCGCGCGATGACGCCCGCGACCGCGCCAGGGACGACGCGCGCAAGGACGCCAAGGACAAGGCCAAAGACGACGCCGATGATGACAAAAGCGGCAAGGGCTGAGCGATACGCGGACGGTCCGGGCCGCCAGCTATCGCCGGCGGCCTGCGACTGGCGCTATGCAATCAAGAATCTTTGAGGGGTCATGACAATGTCCAGAACATCCCGCCTGCTCGCCGCCGGGGCCGTCAGCGCGCTCACCATCGCGACCGCCGCCGCCGCGCCGGCTCCGGAAAAGCCGGAGCTGCGCGAAGGGCCGTCGGCCTTTTCGGCCGAATTCTCCGCCGGCGTCGAATATGACGACAACGTCTCGGTCATCGACATCGACAACAATACGGGCACGGATGACTTCGCGGCTGTCTTCGACGGCGAGGTGGAATTCGCGCCCGATATCGGCGATGATTCGAGCTTCGCGCTCGGCTACAGCTTTTCACAGAGCCTTTACGAGACCTTCGACGACTTCAACCTGCAATCGCACCTCGCGAGCGTCGACGCCTCGCACGATCTCGGGATTTTCGAGATCGGCGGCGCCTATCGCTTCGCGCATTCGCGCCTTGGCGGGTCGCCGTTTCTGACGCTCCACCAGTTCTCGCCGAGCCTTTCGCGATTCTTTGGCGAAAGCCTCTATCTGCGCGGCGAATACACTTACACCGACCGCAATTTCATCGGCCGCATCGACCGCGACGGCGACAGCCATGCGGGCGCGGGCGACGCCTATTTCTTCATGAACGGCGCGAAGACCTATATCGCGCTCGGCTATCGCTGGGAAAAGGAGGACGCGGTCGATCCGCAGTTTGATTTCCAGGGCGACACGCTGCGGGCGCGCTTTTCCCAGCGCTTTCCGCTGGGCACGCGCGACGGCCATTTCCGCATCGGCTATCGCTATGAGAACCGCGACTATTCCTCGATCACGCCGTCGATCAGCGCATTGCGGGAAGACAAGCGCCACCGCTTCAACGCCGAGATCGAGGTTCCGCTCGGCAAGGCGCTGTTCACGCGGCTGAACGCCGAATATGGCGATTTCCAGTCGAACCTGCCCGCCGCCGATTTCAACCAGACGGTCGTCTCGGCGCGGATCGGCCTCAGATTCTAGCGCGTAAAGCAAAATAGGCGGTCGATTTTTTTTGGCAAAATAACGCGACCAAACAAAACACCGGCGCAAGTCGCTGATTCATGAATCTTGCGACTTGCGCTCCCGCGCCGGGCGCTTCTCACTGATCTGGAACGCGCCTCCGAACAGTGCGAGGCGGCTTTCGGACAGAGCGCGCAAGCCGGCGAAAGTCCGGCGCAATTTGCGCAATGCCCCAATCTGCAATTCCGCGCCAGGCCTATGGCCGGCCGTGTGATATTGCGCCTCGCCGCCGCGCGACGGCTCCCATCTTCGCCGGGAGGGACGGAAATATCGGCGGCGCCTGACCTATTCGCCCAGCGGACGAATGAGGCCGGCCCCGTAAACCGGGTCGCGCCCCGCTTCGCCGAGGTCTTCAGCGCTTTCCTCAAGCCTTTTTAGCGCGCCCGCGTCCAGCCGCCCGTTGCGGCCAGCGGCGGCGAGGACGGCGGTCACGAAGGGCGCCGCGAACGAGGTTCCGGAGGCCGCCGAATAACCGCCGCGATCATCCGCATGAAGAACATCAACGCCAGGCGCGGCGAAATCGACCTGCCCGCCGCGATTTGCAAGGCGATAGACGCGCTTGTCGCTTGCGACCGCAGTGACGCCGATGACGCCGTCATAGGCGGCCGGGTATAGCGGGCGCGCCGCGGGACCTTCGTTCCCGACCGCCGCCACGATCGCGATGCCGCGCTCGTTCGCGCGCGCAACAGCGCCTTTGAGAATCTCATTCGGCGGCCCGGCAAGGCTCAGATTGATGACGCTGACATCATGCGCGGCGAGCCAGTCGATCGCCTTGACGATGCTTTCCGTCGTCGCCGAGACCCCGCCGTCCGGCGCGGCGAAAAAGACCGAAGCCTCATAGATCTCCGCATCGGGCGCGAGCCCTTCGAACGACGCCGAACGCCCGGCGATGATCGAGACGACTGACGTCCCATGATCGCCCGGGCGCGGCGCGTCATAAGGAACAAAGTCCGAAACCGTCAGCGCCGCGCCGGAAAGCGCCTCATGCGCTGCGTCGACGCGGGTGTCGATGACGCCGATCTTGAGCCCGCGTCCGGTTTCCGCGGCGCCGACTTTCATGGCGGCGCGCGGGGCGACGCCCTTCGGCGACGGGCCGGCCGACGCCGGATGATAGACATAAAGGTGATTGTAATCGATGTCGGCGTCCGGCGCGTCGCGCCGCACCGCCGCTTCGGCATCGCCGATATCGCCAGCGACGCTTGTGCTCGCACGCATCAGCACGGCGCCGAGCGAAGGCAGCTCTTCCACCGCTTCGAGCCGGTACCCGCGCGCCGCGAGCGCCCTCGCCTCATCTTCGCTGACGAGCATCAGCCACTCGCCGCGCGTGCGCCGGTCGCCGTTTCCGTCGAGTTCCGCCTCGAAGCGCCGAAGGGCGGGGGCGGCGCCGTCATCGTCGCGCCCGGCGAAATCCTCGGCGTCTTCGATGGCGTCGGCGGCGTCCTTCGCCGCATCAAGATCCGCTTTGAGCGCCTCTTTCCGTGTGTCGTATTCGGCGTCGGCGGCGTCCTTGGCCGCTTCGAATTCGGCTTTCAGCGCGTCGATATCAGCGCCATCCAGGCGGCGCGCCGCGTCGAACCTGTCCTTGGCGGCGTCGATCGCGGCGCGATGGGCGAGGTCCGCGGCGTCGCGCTCGCGGTCGAAGACCGCTTTGGCCTCAGCTTCGAGCGTGTCAGCGGCGCGATCGGCGGCGTCGTTTGCGGCCCTGCCGGAAGCGCGGTCATCAGCCCGGTTGTCAGCCCGCTTGTCGATATCGCTGGCGGATCGGCCGTCAGCCTTGTCGTCGACCTTGCCGTCAATCTTTCCGTCGAGCTTGCCGTCGACCCTGTCATCGACCTTGTCGTCGATCTTGTCATCGACCCGGTCGTCGAGCTTGTCGTCGACCTTGTCATCGACCTTGCGATCAAGGCGGTCCTCGACCTTGTCTTCGACCTTCTTGTCGACCTTGTCGTCGATCTTGTCGTCGATATTGTCGCTGCCGCCCGGCCCCTTTTTGGCGAAAGCGGCGGGAGCAGCGAGGGCGATCGCGGCGGCCGCCGCCGCTGCGAGCAGCCGCGCGGCCAGGCGATGTGACGGACGGCCCGGCAATTTCATACGCTTAACCCTATCGACGCCTTGTCGGGCGCCAGACTATCAAGGCGCGGTCCGAGAAAAAAGTGAACTCCGCCTCCACAATTGAGACGGTTGAAGGGCCAAGGCAATTCCTCCCCGAGGGCGATCGGGGGTGGACGGGAATAAAGCTGACGGCCGGCGCGTCATCGGAGCAAGAGATGGCAAAAGACGCTGAGGTTTTGAGGCGGGAAATCCTTGACGCGCTGCAACCGGTCCGCCGGTTTGCATACGCGCTGACGGGAACCCGCGCCGACGCCGACGATCTTTTGCAGGCGACGGTGGTCCGGCTGTTGGAACGCGGGGTTCCAGACGACGCGGACACCCGGAAATGGGCCTTCAGGGTTTGTAAGAACATGTGGATCGACGAAGTGCGGGCGAGGAAGGTGAGGCGGGACGCGGCGGCATCGGCCGACCTCCAGCCGGAAGCCGACCTTGACGGCGAGCGCACGGCGATGGGCGCGGTCGCGCTCGCCGAGGCGGAACGGGCGATCGCCAAGCTTCCCGAGGACCAGCGGGCCGCGCTCGCGCTCGTGGCGATCGAGGGCCTTTCCTACGCCGAGGCCGCCGAAGCGCTGGATACGCCGATCGGCACCATCATGAGCCGCATTTCAAGGGCCCGCGCCGCGCTGGCGAACGCGCTGCCGGCGGGGCTCCAACCGGCAGCGGGGGCTTGAAGGGA
>DNZB01000290.1:0-204 GCA_003506635.1 Parvularcula sp. | reverse complement strand
GATCCGGCCTTGGCCGCGCGCCTTGAAGCGCTGGACGCCGCGACGCGCCGCTTCGCCGACGCGATCTGCGAAACCGATGCGGCGCCGATGCCCGCCGGCGTCGAAGACCTGCTTCGTCCGAAGGCGGATAATGTCGTCTCCTTCCGCCCGAGGAAGCGCGAACAGCCGAAATGGGCGGCGCCGGCGGCGATGGCGGCTTCGCTG
>DNZB01000199.1:999-2997 GCA_003506635.1 Parvularcula sp. | reverse complement strand
CCAGTTCGCCGACCGGCGCTCCTGAGGTTTGTCAGACCGGGTACTGATTTTATGCCCCGCCTTCATTTATACTTTGTTTTGGGAGCGGGAATTCTTGGTCTCGCAGCTTGTTCGACTCTCCCGAGTTCGCGAGACGTTTATGATAACATTTGGCGCGATTCGGATCAGAACGGATTTTACATCGCCGTGCCGGTTAAATCAGGGCGAACGATATTGTACGCCGGATCGGCGTTTAAGGGGCGTGTGCGTTTTGATGCCGATGCTCAGCGGTCGTATCTTTCGGCGACGGCGCCGAACCTGACGTTGTCGTTGACGGCGGCAGAGGATGTGATTGCGGATTGGGCGGCGCAGGAAAGCGCCGCACCGGAGGTCTGGCTTCCGGAATTTGCGGTAGCCCTTTCAGAGGCGATTGACATGATCACTCCGGCCGGGGAAGTCGCGCCAGGGCTCGAGATCATTCTTCACGCCGCCCCGCCCGATTCTGAAATCGATTTTCGTTCTCGGCCGAATGAAGTTGGCGAACGCCCGATCAAAATAGAATTTGCGCTTCCAGCATCATTGCTCAGCGACTTCGTCTTGGAATCGACATTCTCGACAATCAGTCATGAAATATATCATGTAATCGACGCTGTGCGCGGCGGCTTGGATTTTGACCCGAAGCAGCGCAGCCGTGCGATTTTTCTGCGCGAATCCGCCGCCGGTCTTTTTGGGCATTGCGCCTCTCTGCTGGCAGTCGGTTATTTCTATCGATGGGGATTGATCGATGTCGAAAACAAACCGCCGGGCGAAGTCTTCGATGATCGTACGTTAAGGAGGATGTTTGAAGAAACCGCTGTTCTGAACGACGATCTTACTGATTTAACTTTGTATGCAGAAATCGGTGTCACGACAATCCTTTCAAGTCTTGTCGGCTCTCAGCGTCTGATTTATTCGACCGACGAAAAGGGGCGCGCGGTTTTAAGTCTGTGCGACCATGAAAATCTTTATACGTCATCCCATGTCCTGAACGTGTATCGCCGCTTCGCATTTGATCAATCTGAGGCCGCGCCGCTTGATGCAGTTCCCCTGGCAGCGGGCCAAATCGAAAAAAGAAATCGACTCGATGCGATCAATCGCTGGCGCAAGTCAAACGGTCTCTCATTATTGGAGCGTCGTGACTAAAGTCGCAATCACTTGCCGGTTTTGGACAGCCATAGCCCGCCGCCGACCAGCACGACGGCGTCAATCAGAAACATCACGAGAATGGTCGGCGGTCCGCCGTTCTGAAGGTAATTGGCGCCGCCGAGCGCAATCCCGATGGTGCACGCGACCATGGCCGCAAGCACGATCGGCTTTCCGCCATTCAGGAGAAGGACGCCCAGCGTCCCATAAAGCGCGCCGAACACCGCCAGCGGGATGCGCAATGCCTCCGGCGCGCCGGCGACCGCGACAACGATATGAAGAACGCCGGTCGCAACCAGCAGGACCGACATCAGGCGTTTCAGAGTCGCCGCGCTCATCGCCCATCCCTCCTGTTTATCCGCGCCGCCGGTTCAGCCGGTCGATCGCTCCTTGTAAAATGTACGCCGCCGCTGATTCGTCAATTTTCGCCGCTCTTTTCGCGCGGCTGACATCAAGGCCGATGAGGTCGCGATCGATCGCCGCGGTCGAAAGCCGTTCATCCCACAAGGCGACGGGAAGGGCGATGGCCTTCGTCAGGCTGCGGGCGAAAGCGCGCGTCGATTGCGCCCGCGCGCCTTCGGTCCCGTCCATATTGCGGGGCAGGCCGAGCACGAACCCGACCACGCCGCGGTCGGCGGCAAGCTTTTTCAGCCGCTCCGCGTCGGCGGTGAATTTCGTGCGGGCGATGGTTTCAACCGGCGTCGCCACCCGCCGCGCGGGGTCGCAAGACGCGACGCCGATCGTCTTGTCGCCAAGGTCAAGGCCAAGCAGCGAGCCCGCCGCGCCGAAGGCGAGCGCCGCTTCTTCAAACTCATCCGCCATGCGGGCAGGCTATAG
>DNZB01000199.1:0-599 GCA_003506635.1 Parvularcula sp. | reverse complement strand
GGGCCCCGGTTTCGCGCCAAGAGGCGCGCCCCGGGGCGACCGATTCCGCAAGAATAATCGCCGTCGCCGTGCAACGCTTGAAGCGCACCCCCGGCATTGATAGGGCTCGCCTTCTTTTGCAGGTGCTAACTCATGGCCGTTGATACCAAAACCGTCGCCAAGGTCGCGAAACTTGCGCGGCTCGCCGTCCCCGACGACCGGCTGGAGCCGCTCGCGGGCGAGATCAACGGCATCCTCAAATGGATCGAGCAGTTGAACGAGGTCGATGTGACCGGCGTCGAACCGATGACGTCGACCGTCGAGATGAAACTGAAGATGCGCGACGATGTCGTGACGGACGGGCCGACCGGAGGCGGTCAGCCGGAGAAGGTGGTCGCCAACGCGCCGAAGACGGAAGACCATTTCTTCGTGGTGCCGAAGGTGGTGGAATAAGATGACCGATCCCACCTCACTCACGCTCGCCGAACTCCGCGACGCGCTGAAGGCGAAGAAGGTCTCCTCGCTCGAAGCGACCGACGCTTATCTTGCGAATATCGAAAAGGCGAAGGACCTCAACGCCTTCATCACCGTGACGCCAGACAAGGCGCGCGCCATGGCGA
>DNZB01000243.1 GCA_003506635.1 Parvularcula sp. | reverse complement strand
CCAGCGGCGCGTCGATCTTGCCGCCACCCGCCGCGCCGATCAGCGCAAGCGCCGCCTCCACCGCGCGCGCGTCCTCCGCCTTGACCGCGCCAAGCACGCGCGCCGCCTCGGTGATCGCGCCGGGATTTGCGATCGAGGCGGCGAGCGTTCCTTCAAGATACCCCTCAGGGCTGGCGGCGAGCGCCCCCGAAACCCTCGCGAGCGCCGCGCCAGCTTCGACTTCGAGGCCGTGAATAGCGACCCGGCGATCGCCCGGCGCCGCAGACAGCGCGCCGTCGAGGCGCTGAATGTTCGTTTCACCGCGCGCGTTTTGAATGGTCGCGTCAATCAGCCGGAAAGTGACGGCGTAGGCCCCTTCAGATCCGGGGTCCGGCGCGACATTGATGACACCGCGCCCGGTTTTGACGATTTCATTTTCCTGCGCGCCGTCGAGCGATGCGGCCTCGGCCTTGAAGAGCCAGCCGTCGTCCGCCGCCTCCAGGCTGGCCCGGGCGCCGTCCGCCCGGATGGTCCAGCGGCCCCCTGGCTCGATCAGGCGCATCGAAGGCGCGGCGGACAAGACGACGCGGTCAAGCGCAAAGGGCGCGGCGTGAAGATAGACGCCGTCCGCCTCCCAGCGCCACTTGCCGCGCGCATAGGAAACCGCGCCGATGTCCCCGCGCAGAAAGAACGGGAACCCTTTGGCGCGCAAAGGCGCGTAAGTGAATTCCGCGCCGGACTTTGCTTCGCCTGCGGCGAAGTCGGCAAGCCCCTCGCGCATCGCCTGCGCGCCCGCGCGCCAGACGAAATACCAGACGGCGAGAACGACGCCGGCGACGGCGAACGGCGCCCACAACAGCCGCCGATCAGCCCGCTTCATGCCGCCTCCGGCTGGCGCGCGCCGTCCGGTTCAACCGGCGCCGCGCCAGAAAGCGCGGTTTCGAGCTTCGCCATGAACTCCCGCCGCGGCAGGCCGGGCGGTATCGCCGGAAGGATTTTCAGCGTGATCGTGCCTGGCTTTTTCGCAAGCCCGGGATGGCGCCAGTACGAACCCGAATTGTGAACCGCGGGCGTCACCGGCGCGTTCGCGACGAGATAAATTCCAGCGACCCCCGGAAGAAGCGGCAACAATCCGCCCGGCGGGCCGCGCGTGCCTTCCGGAAAGATGACGATCTGGTCGCCGCGGGACAGCCGGTCCGCTGTCGCCTCGCGCAAGGAACGTATGGCCCGCGCCCCCGCTTCGCGATCAAGCATCACGCCGCTCGCGCGCGCCCACCAGCCGTAGACCGGGATCTTGAGAAGCTCGCGCTTGAACACCATCGTCGGGCGCTTCAACAGCGCGAAAAGCGCAATTGTCTCCCACATCGACTGATGATTGGCGGCAACGATCGCGGCGCCTTGCGGCAGGTTTTCGCGGCCCTCGACGCGATGGCCGATCCCGCAGAAAAGTTTGAGCGCCGCAAGCGCCATATGCGACCAGAGCTTGATGATGGCGCGCGCGCCGTCTTGTCCGAACAGCAGCGCGGGCAGGAAGACGACGCCTAGCACGCCCGTCAGCAGCGCCAGAAAGGCCGTGAAGAGGAGCGCGCGCGCGGCGTTCATGAAGCGGCTATCCTTCAACACCGCGGCTCAGGACAGCATCGTTTTGACGCGCGCGACGAGAAATTTCGAATATTCGCCGCCGACGCGCCGCCATTCCGCGAACGACGACGGCCGTCCGTCAGGCCCGATAAGGCCCGAAGCGACGGCGTAAGGCGTGATCGCAACATCGGGCAAACGGTCGCGCGCTTCAACCAGCGCGCGCGGCATGTGAAACTCCGACGTCACGAGGATGAGCGAGGTGAAGCCGTTTGCGCGCGTCCACTCATCAAGCTCGCTCGCATTGCCTGTGGTCGTCTGCGCTTGCAGCCCGAGATCGACGCAGCATTCGAATGTCTCGGCTTCACCCGGCCAAAGCTCGGCGAGCTCCGGCCGCGTCACCGTCGGATTGACGCCGGAAATGAGGAGGCGCCTTGCCGCGCCCTCATTGAGAAGCGCCATCGCCGCCGCGACGCGTTCACCGCCGCCGGTGAACACCACGACGCCGTCGGCCACAGGCCGCGCGCCGGCATTCGGCTTCGGCAATTCGCCGATGAAGACGAGAAGGCCCGCCGCCCAGGCGAGCGCCGCCAGGATCAAGAGATAGAAAAGCCGCAGCAAAACCCGTCGCCTCCCGCCGCCCCCTTGGTGAAAGATAGCCCTTGAACCTTAGCGGGGTCCAGCCGCCGGCGGATCAATAGGTTTCTCCAAGGGTCCGCAGCACCGTCAACCGCGCCGAAATCGCCGTAACGAGGCAGATGGCGATCGGAACCAGAAGCATCGGCAAGACGAGGCCGTAGCCGAAATCAATCCCGGGGACGAGCGTTTCCTCTGCCGCCCGGGGTCGGGTCGCGAGCGCGAAAAGACCGACGAAGAAATACGCGATGACGAGGCCGATCAAGGATCCGCGCAGGCCGATGATCGTATAGCGGCGCTGCACTTCGCCGGCGATGTAGTGATCGGTCGCGCCGACAAGATGAAGTAGCGACACGACTTCAGCGTTCGCCGCCAGCCCCGCGCGCGAGGCGAACATCGCAATCGCGCATGCCGCGCCGAGAATGAGCGCGAAAATCGCGAAAGCGAGCGCCTGGCCTGATCGCGCCGCCGACGACAGCCGCGCGTTCCAGTCGCCATGATCGTCGAGAACAAGTCCAGGCGAAGCGGCGCTGAGCTTTTCCGCCAGCGCCGGCAGATTGCGGCGGCCGTCATCTGTCAGTTTCAACTCAATGAGCGCGGGGACGTTGAGCGACCCGGTATTTCCCTTGCCGAGCCAGGGCTCCAGCAATTTGCCCGCCTCCGCCGACGGGATGAGCTTGAATGAAATGACTTCCGGCGCGGATTTCAGCGCCTCGGCGGCGCGCCCTGCGCGCTGCTCAATTTCGGCGACATCAGCGCCTTTGACCTGCACCGTCACCGATGCATTGAGATCTGCCGTCCAGTTTTCCGCCGCCGAGGCGGTCAGGATGAAGGCGGCGAGCGCGATGCACGCGAGCGAAGAAATCACCGCGATCACCGCCGTCAGGGGCGCGCCGCTTGATCCGGTCTCAGGAAGGAGCGGGGATCGTCCGCGGCCGGGCGCGGGCCCTGGTCCCGCCGCCGAGGCGCGCCGGTCGGCGACCAACCCTTCCCTTTTCGGCTCTTCGATTGCGCCGCCGATGCCGGAAACGCTGCTCATCGCGCCGCGCCCCGCGCCGCGGCGGGCGGCGCGCCGTCCTCATGGAGGCGTCCGGCTTCAAGCCGCAATGTTTTCTTGCCGAGCGCCCTGACGAGTTCGAGGTCGTGCGTCGCGACGACGACCGCCGCGCCCAATTTGTTCAGCTCAATGAACAATTTCATAATTTTTTCGCCCATCAACGGATCGACATTGCCGGTCGGCTCGTCGGCGAGGATGAGATCGGGCTTCGACACCAGCGCGCGCGCCAGCGCGACGCGCTGCTTTTCGCCGCCGGAAAGCGTTTGCGGCTTGGCGTCCAGCCTTGAGCCGAGGCCGACCCAATTTAAGAGTTCTCTTACGTCTTCCTTATACTGGTTATGATTAACGCCTGCGACTTTCATGGGCAGCGCGACGTTTTCGAAGGCGGTGAGATGATCAAGCAGCCGGAATTCCTGAAAGACGACGCCGATGCGTCGCCGAAGGGGCGGCAGCGCTTCGCGGGAAGCCGCGGTCACATCCTCGCCGAAAAGGGTGATTCGCCCGCGCGTCGGCCGCAGCCCCAGATAGATGAGCTTCAGAAACGAGGTTTTGCCGGCGCCCGAAGGCCCGGTCAAAAAGCGAAATTCGCCCTCGCCAAGGTTGAAATCGACATCGCGGAGGCTTTCCGCGCCGCCATCATAGGCAAGCCCCACGCGCTCGAATTTGACGATCACGACGCCTCACCGTCCGCTCAAACCCGCCGCTACCGCGCGCGGGCCTTTGAGCCAAGCCATGATTCCCCCCGCCCATGATAATTTCCTGCCCCAGCTGCGCCACGCGCTATGACGTTGATGACGACCGGTTCCTCCCGGACGGACGTTCGGTTCGCTGCGCCGAATGCGCCGAAAGCTGGTTCGTTCCGGCGCCGACGCCGGTCGAAAACCTGATGCCCCTAAAGCCCAGGGCCCGCAAGCTGGACGCCGAGCCCCATCGCGAGCCGGCCCCCAAACGCGAGGGCCGCATCCGGTTTGACGACGCCCAGGAAGACGATGTCGACGAGCCGCTGTTCGACGCCGCGCCGCGAAAACCTGCGCGCGCCGCCGAGGAAGAGCCGGCCGCGCCCGCCCGCCGCGCGCGCGAGGATCGCGAAAACGAAGAAGAACCGCGCAAGCGGGCGAGGGCGCGCGACGAAGACGGCGAGGATCGCCGGCGCGCGCTCGACGAAGACGATCTTGTCGCAACGCGCGGACGGCGCAACGCCAAAATCGTCGACGCCGACTTTGAGGACGTCGACGGCGAAACGCCGCCCCGCGAAGCCGCGCCGCTCGGGCGCGGGTTCGGGCGAAAGCTGCACGACGATCGCGAAGAAGACGATCCGCGCGACACGCGCCGCCACGCGAACGCCTTGACGCGCTATGAAGATTTCGAGCCGATCGCCGAACGGGTCTTCAACGAGGAATTCTTCGCCGCGCTGCGCGTTCAGCCGAAAGAGCTTGAACGCGCAATCCGCAAGGCGCGCCGCCGCGCCGAAGCGCGCGAGAAAAACCGTTTGACGCCGATGCGCGCGCTCGGCTGGTCCGCCTTCGCGGGCGTCATCGCCGCCGCCGCGTTTGTCGGCTATTCCTATCGCAACGACATCGTCGCGATGTTCCCCAATGCGCTCGGCGCCTATCAGGCGATCGGCATCGAGGCGAGCCCCTTCGGCCTCAAGATCGAGGGCGTGACGCACCGCGTCGCGATGTCGCCGCAAGGGCCCGTGATCGAAATCCTCGGCCGCGTCAAAAACGAATCCGGCGCCGCGGTAAGAGCGCCGATCCTGCAAGCGGAAGCCGTCGGCGCCGAGGGCCAAATCCTCTCGCGCTGGACCTTCGCGGCGCGCACCGGCGAGGTCCGCGCGGGCGAGACGATCGACTTTTCAACACGAACGCCGGCGCCCGAAGGCGTCAGCGAAGTGCTCCTTTCCTTTGCGCCCGCGGAGGGCGTCAAGGTCTCGGTCGGCGACCTGTTGAAGCCGTCTTCCCCTGAATAGTTGCAAAGCCCGCACGAACCGCTAAAGGCGACGCGCATGCGGGTTCTCCATTCCGAAGAAGCGGTCGCGCAGCGCATCGACGCGCTCGCCCAGGACATTGCGAAGATCTACGGCGGCGACTTTCTGATGGCGCCGGTGCTGACGGGCGCCTTCATTTTTGCGGCGGATCTGCTGCGCGCCCTGCACCGGATCGGCGCCGACCCGGTCGTCGATTTCGTGCAGCTTTCAAGTTACGGCGGCGCGCGCGCCTCCTCCGGCGTCGTCAAGCTGCTCAAGGATTTCTCCGTGCCGCTCGCCGGGCGCCGCGTACTGATCGTCGATGACGTTCTCGACACGGGACGCAGCCTTCACTTCGCGAAGAACATGGTGCTTGACGCCGGCGCTGCGGACGCAAGGATTTGCGTGCTCGTTCGCAAGAACACCGGCCGCAGCGCCGACATCGACGCCGACTTCGTCGGCTTCGAAGCGGACGCTGAAGATTTCATCGTCGGCTTCGGCATGGATGATGATGGGCGCCGGCGGGGGCTTCCATTCATCGGCGCAATCGGCTGACCATCCTCGATTGTTCGTGAACTGACTGACGATTCGTTAACGCGAATCAGCGTCGTCACATTACCATACGTTGAATTTACGACATTTAAGGTGGAAGCGCGAAGGCGCATGCCTAGACCTACACAAGGAAACCTTGCGGAGGGTCTTGCGTGTTGTTTCGCCATCAAGGGGGGCGTTTTTTCACGGCCGCGCTCAGCGGCCTTTTCGCTGCGCTTTTTCCGGGCGCGCTCAGCGCCGCGACGGCGCCGGCCGCCTGCGGCGGCATTGCGTCCGCAACCTTGCCCATCGCTTCAAGCCAGGTTTCGTCGCTAAGGAATTTCGACGCGCTTGCGCCCGCCAATCAGGGCGTGCGCGCGGTGCGGTCCGGCGATTGGTCGGCCGCCGCCACCTGGGGCGGAAAAACGCCGGAAGGCCGCGTCGTCATTCCAGCCGGCGTCAACGTCGTCGCGGACGCGGCGAACACCGCCCGGCTGAAGTCCGTCCGCGTCGAGGGCTGTCTCGAACTGTCGAGCGAAAAGAGCAATCGTCTTAATACGGAATTTCTCTATGTGGCGCCTGGCGGGCAGTTGCTCGCCGGGACGCCCGCTCGCCCCGTTCCAGCGACGGTCACCGCGGAAATCGTCTTTCCGGATTTCGGCGCGCTTGACCCGAAGGTCGATCGCACGCTGACCGGCAAGGGCCTCGTCGCCGCCTCGCGCGTGCGGATTTACGGCGCGCTAAAGACATCGCGCGTCAAGGTCGCCGCGGCGCCAAAGCGCGGCGATACGATCATTCGGCTGACGTCGGCGCCGTCGGGATGGCGCACCGGCGATCGCGTGATCCTCACCGGAACGCGCTGGATTCCGCAAAAGACGAAGGGCGACGTCGTCCTCAGCAGTCCGACCGAGGACGAGATCCGTTTCGTGAAGTCGGTCAGCGGAGCTGACGTTACGCTCGATTCAGCGCTGGCGTTCGACCACCCCTCTCCCGACGCCGCACTTGGCGCGTACCTCGTCAATTACTCGCGCAACGTCCGCCTTGCGACGGAAAACGGCGCCAAACTCGTCCCCAGTCAGCGCGCGCATTCGATGTTTATTTCGACCGAAACGACGCTTCAGGGCGTTGAGTTCTTCGAAATGGGCCGCACCGACAAATCGAAGCGCGCCGTCGACGCAGCGACGCTCGGCTCGCCGGCCGCGACCTCGAACGTCAAGGGCCGCTATTCCTTGCATCTGCATCAGCAGGGATTTCCCGTGGACAGCCAGACGCCGGTCATCCGCGGCGTCGCCATCTGGGGCTCGCCCGGCTGGGGCTTCGCCCAGCACGGCGGCAAGGCGTTCGTTTATCAGTCGAACGTCTACAACGCCTTCGGTTCGGCTTTCGTCTCCGAAAGCGGCAACGAGACCGGCGCCTGGGTTGAAAACACCGCCATCAGGGGGATCGGCGTCAATCACATCGTCAAGGACGCCGACGACGTAAACGGGTTTGATCTCGGGCGCACCGGCGACGGCTTCTGGATGCAGAGCCGGATGGTGCGCCTCCACCGCAATCTCGCCGTCGGCATGACGGGCGGCGCCGGCTTCATCTTCTTCCACCGCAATAACGACCTCGGCGACCGCTTTCCGCTTCTGCCTGCGTTCACGCGAAGCGCCCTTTGCACGCCCGGCGCGATGCGATTCCAGAAGCAGTCGATCGACAAGCCGGCCATTCTTCAGTTTACGGAGAATGAGGCGATAGCCGTCGAACGGGGCTTCCATGTCATAAAGGAACGCCCGCTGGAGCCGCATGACATCCGCTCGGTGATCGACGACTTCAAGGCGTGGGAGGTCTCAACCGGCCTCGAAATCACCTATACGTCGCGCTACACCGTCATCAACAGTCTCCTCGTCGGGGCGAAGGCGCGCCGGAACAAGAATTTTCACGACACCTACGGCGTCATATACGGGAGGAACACTTACGACCTTGCTTTCGTCAATTCGACGGTGCGCGGCTTCGATTACGGCGTCGATCTTTCCAAAGTTTCGACGCGCGTCTTCACGACCAACAACCGCTACACGCTGGCCGGCGTGAAGATTTCCGGGTCGCTGAAGCAAAATATCCTCAACCAGGATGCGTCCGATCAAGTGCTCGCGACGGTTCCCCCGCGCATGGCGCCGAAACTTGATTTCGTCTGGGGAAACGGCCTCGTGAATCCGGCGACCGGCGTCAACACCAGCGTCAAAGGGACAAAGACCGACGCTTCAGGCAAGACGCCTTATCCGATCGCTGCGGACGAATTCCGCATCACCTTCAGCAATGTTCAGGAGATGATGCCGGAGATCGGCTGGTGGACCTTGCCAAATCGCGAGCGCGCGACCTCCGTGCCGGAATTCTACTCTGACCGCCTCTATGGCGACCTTTATCAGACGCGTTTCGTGCTGCGTGTGCCGTCGGGCTTCAACTTCCCCGCGCGACTCCTTGACGGGACGCCCGGCGACCAGGGGTTGATGGACGTCAAGGCCGGGCCGCCCGCGCCGGCGGACGACCGGGCCAGCGTCGCCGCGGGCGGCGCCGTGACGATCAATGCCCTCGCCAATGACCGCAGCAATGACGGGAAATTGCGCAACGCCGGCCACACGCTGCCGCGCAACGGCAACATCATGCAGCGCGCCGACGGATCGTTCGAGTATCGTCCGTTCCCGGATTTTCGCGGCGCCGACCGGTTCGATTACTGGGTCAAGAACCGTCAGGGCGTTCCCGCCAAGGCGACGGTGACCGTCGCCGTCAACTGAAGATCGCAACGCTTTTGCGAACCCTCGCGCCGCCCGTGCGCCAAACGCGGGCGGCGCTCTCACATGAAGGCGTAAGGGTCGATGTCGATCGTCCGGCGGACGGACCCCGGCAGCCTTACGCGGCCGAGCCATTCGTTGAGAAAAGCCTGCACATTGACGTCGCGCCGCGCCTTCACGAGGAACCGCAGCCGCGCCTCGCCGCGGACGCGGTAGACGGCGGCTGGGGCCGGCCCCCAGACCGTGACGCCGTCGGCGCTGAACAGCGCCTCGCGGTGCGCCGCGCCCGCAACCTTTAGCGCAGCTTCATTCGCCGAGCGCAGTTGCAGCGCCGCGAGCCGCCCGAAGGGCGGGAAGCCGAGCTCGGCGCGGCCCGCCGCTTCGGCTTCCAGAAACCCGTCGCGATCCCCGGCGGCGAGCGCGGCGAAGACCGGGGCGTGCGGCTGCCAGGTCTGGATCAGCGCTTCGCCCGGCCGCTCAGCGCGCCCGGCGCGGCCCGACACCTGGCTGAGGAGCTGATAGGTGCGCTCCGCCGCGCGCAGATCGCCGCCGGCGAGTCCCATGTCGGCGTCGACGACGCCGACAAGCGTCAGGCGCGGGAAGTGATGGCCCTTTGCGATCATCTGCGTCGCGATCAGGATGTCGACGCCGCCCGATTCCATGTCGTCGAGCAGCGCGCGCATGTCACGCGGCGATTGCACGAGGTCAGACGAAAGGACGCGCCGCCGCGCCGCCGGCCAGAGCGCGCCTGCTTCCTCGGCGATGCGTTCGACCCCCGGCCCGCACGGCGCGAGCGAACCGACAGCCTTGCACTCGGGACAAGCCGCGGGCTTCGGCGTCGAATAGCCCGTCAGGTGGCAGACAAGCTTGTTCTCGTAGCGGTGCTCGACAAGAAACGTGTCCGCATAAGGAGATTTCATCCGGTGGCCGCAGCGCCGGCAGATCGTCAAGGGCGCGTATCCGCGGCGGTTGATGAAAAGGAGCGATTGCTCGCCGCTTTTGAGGCGCGCATCGACCGCGCCGATCAGCGGCGGCGACAGCCAGCGACCTTGTTCCGGCGGGTCCGCGCGCAGGTCGACGAGCGCGATCTTCGGCAATGCCGCGCGGCCGTACCGCGCCGGCAGCCGCACGAGGCCATAGCGCGCTTGCTCGACATTGACGACGGTTTCGAGCGACGGCGTCGCCGAGGCGAGAATGACCGGAAAACCGCCGCGTACGCCCCGCGCCACCGCCATGTCCCGCGCTTGATAGATGACGCCTTCGTCCTGTTTGTAGGCGCCGTCATGCTCTTCGTCGACGATGATGAGCTGAAGCTCCCTATACGGAAGAAAGAGCGCCGAGCGCGCACCGATGACGAGGCGCGCCGAGCCGTCATTGACGCGCCGCCAGACGCGTCGCCGCGCCGCGGGCGAGAGGTCGGAATGCCACGCCGCAGGCTCCGCGCCGAACCGCGCCTCGACGCGCCTCAGGAAAGGCAGCGTCAGCGCGATCTCCGGCAGCAGGATCAGGACTTGCGCTTCCGGCTGGCGTTTCAAGACCTCCGCCGCCGCCTCAAGATAGACTTCCGTCTTGCCCGATCCGGTGACGCCGTCGAGCAGCGTGACGCCGGCCCGCGCCGTCGCGGCGACGAGTTCGACGGCGGCGCGATGTTGCTCCGCCGTAAGCGCCTTGCCTTCGCGCCGCGCGTCCGGCGGTGCGAAGGGGGGATCAGGATCGATCTCGATCTTGCGAAGCGCGCCCGCTCTGACGAGACCCGCGACGACCCCGGCGCCGGCGCTGCTTGCTTCCAGGATTTCCTGCGCGTTCAGCGCGCCCGATCGCGCTTTGATCGCGTCGAGCACGGCGCGCCGTTCGGGCGTCATGCGCGCGGGCGCTGCGCCCGCAATTTCATAGGCCGCCACACCCTTCGGCGGATAGAGCGCGTCGCCCGAGCGGATCACGAGGCGCAGGACCGCGCCGAGAGGAAACATCGTGTAGGCCGCGACCCAGCCCACAAAATCGATCACGCGGGCGCCGAGCGGCGGCGCGCCCAGCGCGCGATTGATCGGCCTGATCCTCCCGGCGTCGAGGCCATCGGCCTCTCCCGGCCAGACGACGCCCAGAACGATGCGCCCGCCGAACGGCGCCTCGACGAAAGTTCCGGGAGGCAACGGCGCCGGCGCGCGGTAGTCATAGGCCTTCAGAAGCGGCAACGGAAACAAAACCTTGACGATTGCGCCCGCCGAAGCGGCGCTGTCCGTCGCCTCGTCTGCCGGCCGTTCCGGGTTCAATCTTGATCCTTCTGCCGGTTTCGGCTGAATTGCGCCGCACCCCGTACAGGGGCGACCGGCCTTGCGGCCGATACCGGGCGGCCACCTTCAGCGGCGGTGAGAATGCGTTCCTTTGTTCTGTTCCTCCTTTCCGCGCTTGGCGCAAGCCTTGTGATGACCGGCGCGGCGGACGCCAAATACAGCCTTTGCAACAAGACGAGTTACGCGCTCTCCGCGGCGATCGGCTATGTTGACGGCGATCGTCTGGCGACGCGAGGCTGGTGGCGGCTTCGCCCCGGACAGTGCAAGGTCGTGCTGACTGAGCCGACCGATCCGGGGCGCTATTTCGTCTACGCCGAAGCCGTCGCCGGCCATAAGGGCCCCTTGCGCGCATGGTCGGGCGAAACGCCGCTATGCGTCGAGAATGAAGGCTTCTTCAATCTGCGCAACCAGGAGGTCTGCCGCGACAATCCCGTCGCGCAGCGCGGCTTCTTCGACGTCGAGGTGACGCCGGCCGCCGGCGGCAACTGGCAGACCGATTTTGCCGAAGCCGCCAACTACACTGTCTACAGCGCCGAGGTCGCGGGCGTGCAGCGCCTTTTGAACGATCTCGGCCTCACCACCTCGCGCATCGACGGCTCGCTCGGCCGCGACACGCAGCGGCTCCTTGCGTCCTATCGCAAGGAGAAGAATCTCGGCGAAGGGCCGGTCATCGACGACGCAACGATCGACGCGATGATCGAAGAGGCGAACGCCCGCGAAGCAAAGCTCGGCCTCTTCTTCTGCAACAAGGCCGAATCGCAGGTGTGGACGGCGCTCGCCGAACCCCTTGGCGAGGGCCGCTATGAATCGCGCGGCTGGTGGAAGCTCGCCGGCGGGGAATGCGCCAAGGTCGTCAAAGGCGCGCTTACCGCTGATCACTACTACGTCTACGGCGTCATTGAGGACCAGCGCGGCGAACGGCGCCTCGCCGGCGGGGACAAGGCGTTCTGCACGAGCCCTGTTCGCTTCACCTCGCCGAACGACACGACCTGCGCCGACCAGGAGCTTGACGAGGCGATGTTCCGTAAGCTGAGCATCGGCGGCGCGTCCTCGGCGACCTTTGACTTCGGCCCTGAAAGCTTTATCGCGCCGCCGGCCGAAACCGCGCCCGAGGCCGAGACCGCCCGCGCGCCAGCGCAATAGCGCTGATGGCCGATTTTCGTCACGTCGAGAGCTGGGTCTTCGATCTCGACAACACGCTCTATCCGGCGCATTGCCGCCTCTTCAGCCAGATTGACGCGCGCATGACGGATTTCATCCGCATGGCGACCGGCGCGGCCCATGACGAAGCGCGGCGGCTGCAAAAGCATTATTACGTCAAATACGGCACGACGCT
>DNZB01000382.1:3276-7587 GCA_003506635.1 Parvularcula sp. | reverse complement strand
GCGTAATAGGCGGTGCCGCAGGCGGAAATCGTCAGCCGTTCAAGGCTTGCAAAGTCGAAGGAGCCCTTCGGCAGGCGGATTTCGCCGGTCGCCGCGTCGATATAGCGCGACAATGTATGGGCGATGACTTCCGGCTGCTCGTGAATCTCCTTCGCCATGAAATGGCGATGGCCGTCCTTGTCGACCATATTCTCGGATGCCGAGGAAATCGTCTCGGGCCGGTTCGCGAGGCGCCCTTGCTCGTCGTAAATCTCAAATCCGGCGCGCGTGATGATCGCGTAATCGCCTTCTTCAAGATAGGTGACGCGGTTCGTGAACGGGGCGAGCGCGTAAGCGTCCGAACCGACGAACATCTCCCCCTCGCCGCGCCCGATCGCGAGCGGGGAGCCGCGCCGCGCGGCGATGAGAAGATCATCCTCGCCCGAAAAGATGATCGCGAAGGCGAAGGCCCCGCGCATCCGGCCGAGCGCGGCCTTGACCGCGTCCTTCGGCGCCAGCTTTTCATTACGCAGGTAATAGGTGATGAGCTGCGCGGCGACTTCCGAGTCCGTCTGCGAAGCGAAGGAAAAGCCCTTCGTTTTCAATTCCTCGCGCAGCTCGGCGAAATTCTCGATGATGCCGTTATGGACGAGCGCGACCTTCTCGGTCGCGTGCGGGTGGGCGTTGGCGTCCGTCGGCGCGCCATGCGTCGCCCAGCGCGTATGGCCGATGCCGGTCGCGCCGGGGAGGGGAAGGGCGGAGAGCTTCTCGTTGAGGGCCGCAAGGCGCCCCGACGCGCGCCGGCGATCGAGCCGCCCGTCGCGGATGGTCGCAACGCCGGCGGAGTCATAACCGCGATATTCAAGCCGCTTCAGCCCTTCGACGATCTGGGGCGCGACGTCCGATTTCCCAAGAATGCCGATGATGCCGCACATGGCGCTATTCTTTCTCCCCGCGCATGCGCGCTGTCATATCAATTAATGCTGCGGCGCGATACTCGAGGGTTAATCAAGCAAATTAAGGGCCGCGAAGCGGCGCTCAGACGGCGGCGCGGATAAGGTCCGCCGCCTTTTCGCCGATCATGATCGAGGGCGCGTTGGTGTTGCCGGAAATGAGGTTCGGCATGATCGAGGCGTCAGCGACTCTTAGGCCCTCAACGCCCCTGACGCGCAGCTGGGGATCGACGACGGCGCCTTCATCTGTCCCCATCCGGCACGTGCCCACGGGGTGGTAAATCGTGTCGGATCGCGCGCGAATGCCGGCGATCAGTTCCTCGTCCGTGCAGTCCGGCCCTTCATACATGTAGGGGCCGGCGACCTTGCGGAACGCCGGCGCCTCGAAGATGCGGAACATGACCCGCGCCCCGCGCATCAGGCGACGCAGATCATCGTCATCGCTGAGAAAGTTAGGATCGATTTCCGGCGCCGCCATCGGGTCGGGCGAGGCAAGGCGCACTTCGCCCCGGCTTTTCGGGCGAAGGACACAGGCATGGGCGGAATAGCCGGCGCCGAAATGCTTCTTGCGGCCGTGATCATCGACGAGCGTCGGCAGGAAGTGCAACTGCACGTCAGGCTCTTCAAGGCCGGGTTCGGTCTTGATGAAACCACCCGCCTCCGCAAGGTTCGAAGTGAGTACGCCGCGGCCTTCGTTCCTCAAGAGCCCCAGGGCGGATGGAAGCCCGAGGATGAACGGCAAGGTCATGCCGACTGCATCTGGCGACTTCGACCGGCGCAGCACCGTGTAGTCAATGTGATCTTGCAGGTTTTGCCCGACGCCGGCCCTGTCAAGCACGACCGCGACGCCCTTCGCCCTCAATCGGGCGGCGGGGCCGATGCCGGACAGCATCAGGATCTGCGGCGACTGGAACGCGCCGGCGCAGACGATCACCTCGCGACGCGCGCGCACGGTTTTTGATTCGCGCCCCTGCCGGAAGCTGACGCCCGTCGCGCGGCCGTTTTCGATGATGATTTTTTCCGAGCGCGCGTCCGTCATGACATTGAGATTTGCGCGCGACCGCGCGGGATGGAGAAAGGCTGCGGCCGCCGAGCAACGCCGCCCGCCGCGCTGCGTCACCTGGTAATAACCCATGCCTTCCTGGCGCGGCCCGTTGAAATCGGCGTTGACGCCGAGCTGCAATTCGCCGGCGGCTTCGAGGAAAACGTCCGACAATGGATTTTTATAGCGAAGGTCGCTGACGCCGAGCGGCCCGCCGGCGCCGTGCAGGGCGTCGGCCCCGCGCTCATTATCTTCGCTCCGCCTGAAATAGGGGAGAACGTCGCTCCACCCCCAGCCCGGAACGCCCCAGCCGTCATAATCGGCCTTCGCGCCGCGGATATAGATCATCGCGTTGATGGCGCTCGACCCGCCGAGCGTTCGCCCGCGCGGCTGATAGCAGATGCGGTTGTTCAAATGCTTCTGCGGCGCGGTGTCGAACGCCCAGTTGTAGACCGTGCCTGTCGGATGAAACGCGAAACCAAGCGGCGCGCGGATGAGCGGGCTCTTGTCTTCGGGGCCCGCCTCAAGGATGCAGACGGTGATTTTGGCGTCCTCGGTCAGGCGCCCGGCGATCGTCGATCCGGCGGAGCCCGCGCCGATGATGACGTAGTCGAATTCATCCGTAGGCGTTGGATTGGACATGATAAGTTCGTGTCAGCTGGCGGTTTTTGAGATCCGCTCTCCCGCTTCGCGGGCGGGGCGGGGCGTCGTTATGAAGACGGCGCTGCTCAAATGATCTTTCGCGCCATTTTGAGCAACTTGTCAGTCTTCTCCGAAAACGGCGGATAGAGCATTTTGTTCGATGCGAATTTGCTCTGATAGAAGACCGGCTTCATGTGCGAGAAGGTCTCAAAGCCCTTCGCGCCGTGATAGGCGCCGATGCCGCTCTTGCCGACGCCGCCGAAAGGGAGATTCTCCTGCGCGACATGCCAGAGCGTGTCGTTGACGGTGACGCCGCCGGAAATCGTGCGGCGGAGCGCATCGTCGCGCGCGGCGGCGTCTTCGCCGAACCAGTAGAGCGCCAGCGGCCGGTCGCCCGCATTGACGCGCGCGATCGCGTCGTCGCGGCCCTTAACGCCGATGACCGGAAGCACCGGGCCGAAGATTTCCTCTTTCATCAAAGCAAGCGTGTCGGGCGGATCGACGACGATCGTCACCGGCAGTTTCCGCTGCGGGTCGAGCGCGTTCGACGATCCGACCTCGACGATCCTGACGCCGGCGTCACGCGCCTCGGCGACCATCGCTTTGAGGCGCGCGAAATGGCGCGGCGAAATGATCGCCGTGTAGTCGGGCGTCGTGTCGATTTCCGGATAGAGGCGGCGGACGCCGCTCGCGATCGCATCAACGGTCGCATCGAGTTTGGCGCGCGGCGCCAGCACATAATCGGGCGCGACGCAGGTCTGCCCGGCGTTGAACGACTTGCCATGCGCGATCGACAAGGCGGCGGCTGCGACATCGGCGCTGTCATCGATGATCGCCGGCGACTTGCCGCCAAGTTCAAGCGTCACCGGCGTCAGGTTCTTCGCCGCCGCCATATAAACATGCCGGCCGACATTCGTTGAGCCGGTGTAGAGCAGGTGATCGAACGGAACGGCGGAAAACGCCTGCCCGACCTCGACGCCGCCCGTCACGACCGCGAACAGGTTCTCGTCAAATTCCGCGCGCGCCATCTCCCGCAGGAGCGCGCTGGTGCGCGGCGTCAGCTCGCTCGGCTTCAGCATCACGCGGTTGCCCGCGGCGAGCGCCGCGGCGGCGGGCGAAAGCGCAAGCTGGACCGGATAATTCCACGGCGAGATAATGCCGATGACGCCGAGGGGTTGCGGCTCGAGACGGCTTTTGCCGGGCTTCATGTGCAAGGGCGTTGCGACCGCGCGCGGCGCCATCCATCTGGCGAGGTGCGCCCGCGCGGCCTTCGCCGCCGAAACGCTGACGATGACTTCGGCGACGAGCGTCTCATGCCGCGAACGGCAGGAGAAATCGTCGTTCACGGCCTCGATGATCCGCGCTTCATTCGCCTCCACCATGCGGATCAAGGCGTCGAGCCTTGCCCGGCGCGTCTCGATCGAGGGAAAGGGCTCGGCGACGAATGCTTCCTTCTGAAGCGCGAAAATGCGCTCGATTTCGACGCTGCCTTGTTCAGACGGGCGGGTGGTGTCGGCCATGCGGGCCTCCTGGCGTGGAAATCCTTAAATCGCCGCAGTTTCCCGCGAAGCGACCGGCGCTGTCCAGCATGTCGGGCGCCTCTCGCCGCATCCTTCGCGACGCGCGCCAAGCGGCGCCCTATTCAGAAGCGCTTCATTCGAGCCGGTCCGCCTTCGCTGCGCTTCGGCGCGACAG
>DNZB01000382.1:0-3028 GCA_003506635.1 Parvularcula sp. | reverse complement strand
TCGCTGCGCTTCGGCGCGACAGCCTTCGCCCTTCGGGCTAACGGCCAATTCGCTCCCTTACCGGCTAGCCGAGTCGTAGCCCGAAGGGCGAAGGCTGGTGGAGCTGAGCGGAATCGAACCGCTGGCCTCCTCATTGCGAACGAGGCGCTCTCCCATCTGAGCTACAGCCCCATGCGGCCTTAGACGGCCGAAGGTTTTGGGAAGCGCTCCTCTAGGCGTGGGCTTGCGCCCTGTCAATTCCGCGCCGAAGGTGCCCGATCGATGGGTTAAAGGCTGCATGAAATGATCGAAATCGCGCTCGCATTTTTCCTCGGCGCCAATCGCGAAGGACTGCCGCCGGACGCCTGGCGCTGCCGTAATCAGGTCGAGGTCTGGTGTGCGGCGGACGGCTGCGCTGCCGCCAATCCGGACGAGTTCACGCCGATGGATATTTCGGCGGACGCCCGCGGCGCCCTGTCGGTGTGCGCCTATTCGGGCTGCTGGTCGGGAAAGGCGAAGGTCGCGCGCGCCGGCGGGCGCTGGCTCTTTGCGGGCGATGCTTTCGCCTTTTCAACCTCGCAAGGCGGCGAGACGGCGGACGTGACGCTGGTGATCGTGGCGCGCGACGGCGTTGGATTCGTACGCGCCGGGGGGCTTGCGACGCCGGTCCTGTGCGCGCGTGCGACGGGGGACTAGGCGCCGAAGGTTGCGCGGCCTGGCGGCGCGCCATACATCCCGGCGACAGGCTCTTGCGGCCGGTTCAAGCTGAGGCCCGACGAATGCTCGTAATCTCCTATCTCTTCAACGCGGTGATCCAGCTTTATTCTTTCGTGCTGATCATCGCCGTCATCCTCAGCTGGCTGATCGGCTTCAATGTCGTCAACCGCCACAACCAGCTTGTCGATGCGCTTTGGCGAACCTGTACGGCGCTGACCGAACCGCTATTGCGGCCGATCAGGAACATGCTGCCGAACATGGGCGGCATCGACATTTCGCCGATCATCCTCATCCTTGGCCTCAACGCGCTTCAGATCGGCGTAAACGCCTATCTTCTCGGCCCATTGATTCGCTGAGTTGAGCGAAAACGTCATCCTCCATGTTCGGGTGTCGCCGCGCGCGCGCGGCGAGTGCGTCGGCGGCGCCTCGACTGACGCAAACGGCCAGCAGCGCCTCACCGTCCGGGTCAGCGCCCCGGCGCAGGACGGCAAGGCCAACAAGGCGCTTTGCAGCGCGGTCGCCACGGCCCTCGGGTTGCCGAAATCAGCCGTTGCCGTTACCGCAGGCGAAAAATCCCGACTGAAGACGCTGACGATCAAGACACCGGACGCGCGCGGCGCCCGGGCGCGCATCGAAGACCTGATGAAAGTGACCTCGTGACTGCGACCATCATCGACGGCAAGGCGATTGCGGCGGCGCTGCGCGAGAAAACCGCGCGCGCGGTTGCAGCGATGCGCGCTGCGCCGGGCCTTGCGGTGGTGCTGGTCGGGGACGATCCCGCAAGTCAGATTTATGTTCGCAACAAAGGCGTGGCCGCCAAGCAGGCGGGCATGCGCGGGATAGAGCACCGTCTTCCAGCCGAGACGCCGCAAGAGACGGTCGTGGCGCTCGTCCGCCGTTTGAACGCTGACGATGCGATCGACGGCATCCTCGTGCAGATGCCGCTGCCCGCCCATATCGATGCCGCGCTCGTCATCAATGAAATTGATCCTGGAAAAGATGTCGACGGCCTGACCGAGGTCAACGCAGGCCGCCTCGTGCTTGGAAAGTCGGGGCTTGAGCCCTGCACGCCGCGCGGGTCGGTGATGCTGATCCAGTCGGTCGAGCCGAAGATCGCAGGCCTTAACGCGGTGGTTGTCGGCCGTTCGATCCTTGTCGGCAAGCCGCTGGCGCTCATGCTGCTCGCCGAAAATTGCACGGTGACGCTTGCGCATTCGAAGACCGCCGATCTCGCCGGCGTGTGCCGCAGCGCCGACATTCTCTGCGCCGCGGCGGGCCGCGCGGGGCTTGTCAAAGGCGACTGGGTGAAGCCGGGCGCGATCGTCATCGACGTCGGCATCAACCGGCAAGGCGACAGGCTTCTCGGCGATGTCGCGTTCGAGGCCGCGAAAGAACGCGCCCGCGCGATCACTCCGGTGCCGGGCGGCGTCGGGCCGATGACGATCGCGTGCCTTCTCAGGAACACAGCGCTGGCGGCGGCGCGGCGGCGCGGGCTTGAAGCGCCCGCACTTTAGGGCATTGCGCGGGGGCGCGCTCCTTCCCACATGGAGCGCGGGAAGGGTTCGACATGGTCCAACGCAAGACGCTCAAATCCGTCATCCTTGCCGCTGCATCCCTTGCGGCGATCGGCGCTGCCGTGCCGGCCGCCGCCGCCGCGCCGATGGAGCCGCTCGCTGTCGAGATCGTCCATGCCGCAGATCATGCCGACGCTGATGCGCGTGCGGCTGACAAGGCCGTCAATCGCTGGCTCCTCGGCGGGGCGGCCGCCGCGGCGCTTGCCGGCCTTATCCGCCTCTTTGGCTGGACCCGCATTTCGGCCGCCATGCGGAAAGCTGGCGCTGCCGCGGTCGCCGCTCCCGTCGCGGCCGCCCATTATGTCGGCACGGCGTTGAAATCACCGTTTCGGTCACTGATGTTGGTCGCAGGCCTGTCGCTTTTTGCGCTGACCGGCATCGGATTTTATGATGTCGAATGGGCCGCCGGTCTTCTTACTGGCGCTGTTTTGACGGGGCTTGCGCTTATCGGCGCACGCCGGTTCGCAAAAGCGTTCGCGCGCCGGTAAGAAAAAATTAACGAACATAATCAACGTATTAAATGGACGTAAGGCGCGCAGCGCCTCAATTCCGCCCCATTGCCCGGCGATAAGACAGACACTGCTTAAGCGGCCCCAAACGACCCTGCACCCAAAGCCGCCCGGTCGATGCGTCCTCCCCCGCACGTTCCGACCGGGCGGTTTCTTATTTTCCCCTTGGGATCCATTGCCGTGCGCCGTCCCTTGTGGCGCGCCCCAAGGCGCGCCGCCCCCTGTTCGTCGCGGGGCGCTTCATTCCGC
>DNZB01000201.1 GCA_003506635.1 Parvularcula sp. | reverse complement strand
ACGGCGGCGAGCACGGGCTGGCGCGCGTTTTCAAGGCAGGAGAAACTATCCTGCAGCATACGGACCTTGTGCCGGAACGCCTCCGCCGAGACATGCGGGTTCGCCGCGCCGGCGTCCAGCGCGTTCGACATGAAGACGGAGATATCCATGCCGGCGGTGAAGTGCTTTCCTTCGGATGAAATGACGATGACGCGCGCCTCGCCGTCGTCCGAGATCTTGCCGATCGCCTCGGGCAGCTCGCGCCAGAATTCCGGGATCATGGAATTGGCCTTTTCCGGGCGATTGAACCGGACATGCGCGATGTGATCGGCGATCTGGACGGTGAAACAGGTGTAGGTCATGCGCGTCTCCTCGGGCGGGCGGAGATTAAGCCGCGGCGCGCGCCAGGGCAAAATGAACCCGCAGTTCCGCGCGGCGGAGGATCGCGGCGCAGAGCAGCGCCGCCGACAGGAAGGTGAGCGGGATGAGCGTCAGCTCCGCTGTCTGAAACCCCGCGACCGGCGCCAGAAAGGCGAGCGCCAGCACGGATTTTTCGTAAGGCGCAAAGCCCCTTTCGAGCCCCACGGCGAGCAGCAGGGCGATCGCCGGCAGCAGCAGCGCGGCGTCATAATCAAGCGCGTAAGGCGAGGCGAGCAGCGCCCCGGCGATCAGCCCCGCGAGCTTCAAGCGCAAATCAGCGCCCGACCGCCATAGCAGCGCGATCGTCGCCGCGATGACGGCGGCGAACACCGCCTGCCCGCCGAGCGCGGCGTCATGGGACGCGCCGATCCCGCGCAAGGCGCCGTAAAGCGACACGAATTTCGGCCAGGCGAGTCCCCCGCCGGAAAGCAGCACGTCGCTGGCGTAAGCGAGCTTACCCGCAAAAGCCGGCCAGACGCCGATCCCGAAGGCCAGCGTCGCCGCCCCGGCTTGCGCCATCACGCAAAAGGCGGCGCCCGCAAACGCGCGCCACTGCCCGCCGGCCGCGAGCGCAAGCGGGATCAGCAGCCCATATTGCGGCTTCACCGCGACAAGGCCGAAGAAAACCCCCGCCAGAAAGGGCCGCCGGCCAAGCGTCAACGCGCCCGCCGCAAACGCCGCGGCGATCAGAAGGCCCATCTGGCCGTTGGCGACATTGAGGAAAAACGCCGGCGCGGCGAGCGCCGCGAGAACGCCGGAGCCCCGAGGCGCCATGCGCAGCGACAAGGCGACAAACGCCGCCCCTGACAACGCGGCGAAAAGGGCCCACGCCGGAACATAAGGCAGATGACTGAACGGCGCGGCGGCGAGCAGGACCTGCGGCGGGTGCAGGAAAGGCAGGTTCGGCGGCGTTTCATCGGCCATCGCCGCTTGCAGCGCGACGAAGTTCTTCAAGGGATCATAGGCGTCGGCGCCCCGCCCTTCGGCCGCCAGGGCGCCCGCCGTCCAGATCGCCATGAAATCAGAGCCGATCGGCCGGCCTTTGTAATCGCGAAAGCCGTCGGGCGAGGTCGCGAAGATCATCGCCATCGCCGCAACGTAGAAAAGGATCAGCGCGGCGGCGACGCGCCGGATGCGGGCAGGCTCGATAAAGGCGCCGGATCGGAGATGAGCGAACATCGGCGGCAAGGCTAGGCGGCAGGCGTTAAGGGCGGGTTCCGGCGCATAAGGCCGGCGCGCTCCCCTTCCCCCGCCCGCGCCGCGACGATCAGCGCCATCAGCAAGATCGCCGCCCATCCCGCCGACAGGTCAAGGCTCTTTGCAAGGCCCCGCGTCATCGCGGGGGCGAGAAACGCGAAAGCGAGAATGAGCTTTTCATAATCGCGAAACCCGTCGCGCATCGCCTCCTTGAGGATCAGCGCCGCGGCGGGCGCAAGGAGGACGAGGTCGTATTCAACGACATAGGGCGTCGCGATCAGCGCGCCGAGAATTAGCCCGGCGCCTTTCCGTTCATCGCTCGCCCCGCCGCGCCACAGGCGGAAGACAAGGGCGGCCGCGACCGCCGCGGCGATCGCTTGCGCCGCATAGGCGGCGGCGAGCGGCGCGCCGAGGAGGCGCGCCTGCGCGAAGGCGCTGATGATCTTGTGATAGCCGATGCCCCCGTCTTCCAGGATGAAGGTCCGCGCGAAGCGGGCGGCGCGCGCGAAATCCCTCCAGATGTCGGGGCCGAAGGCGATCGTCGGCGCAAGGACGGTCGCGCCGGCGCCGAGCGCGGCGAAGGCGAAGGCGCGCCAATGCCCGCCCGCCGCAAGCGCCACCGGGATCAGAAGGCCGAATTGCGGCTTGATCGCGAGAAGCCCGAAGCAGAGCCCGGCGAGCCCCGCGCGCCCGGCGAAAAGCAGGGCGAGGCCCGCCGCGAACAACCCGGCGATCAGGAACCCGGTCTGCCCCTGCGTCAGGCACAAGAGGGTCGCGGGAAACGCGGCGAGCGCGACGGGAACGCCGGGAAACCCCGCGAGCGCGCGCGTCGCAAAGGCAAAGAGCGCGCCGGTCGTTCCCATGAAGAGCAGCAATGCGAGCGCGTAAGGCAAGGGCGCCAGCGCCAGCGCCGCGAAGATGAAAACGGGGGGATAAAGAAACGGCCCCCAGTCCGGGGAGGGATCATCAAGCGCCCGCTGGTGCGCGGCGTAGATCGCCTCGTTGTCGTAAACCGCGTTCGCGCCCTCGCCGCGCGCGACATCGCCGCCGGCGTGAAAGACGATGAAATCCGTGCCGAGCGGGCGGCCTTTCCAGTCGGTGACGCCGTTCGACGTCGCGATCATCAGGAGAACGCCGAAGAGACTGAGGAGGGCGAGCAAGCGCGCCGCGCCCATCGCGGTCTCGCGCCGCAGGAAATCGCCGCTTTTGAGAAGCGCGCCCGCCTTGGAAAGGCCCGCCCGGACAGGGTCAGCCATGCGCCGCCCCGCGCGCCGGCGCCAGGACCGGCCGCGCCGGCGCCGCGCGCTCGCCCGCCTGCCGGCGCATCGCTTCGACCGCGCCGAAGAGCCCGGCGGCGGCGAGGAATGCGGCGGGAACCCCGGTCGCCCCGGCGAGCGGCGCGGCGAAGAGCGGCGCGATCCACGCGGCGGCGAGCAGCGCCTTGACGAAGGGAGCAAAACCCCGCTCCGCGCCGAGCGACCACAAGAGGAGGACGGGCGGCAGAAGCAGCACGGCGTCATATTCAAGCGCGTAAGGCGTCGCGAGGAAGGCCGCGATCATCAGGCCCGCCGCTTTCAACCGGAAATCGGCGCCCGACCGCCACAGGCTGGCGACCCGCAGCCCGAGAAAAAGCGCAAGCGCCGCTTGCGCGGCGTAGGCGAGGACGGGCCCCGCGCCCCAGAGCGCGAGCGCGCCGTAAAGCGTGAAATTGGTCGCCCAGGCGCCGGCGCCCTGTTCAAACACCGCCGCCCGCGCGAAGGCGGCCTGTTCGGCGAAGCGCGCAAAGACGTCCCAGCCGAAGGCCGCGCCGGTGATAATCGTCTGTATAAGGATCATTGCCGCCGCGCCGGCGACGGCGCGCCAGCACCCGCCCGCCGCGAGCGCGACGGGGATGAGGAGGCCGTATTGCGGCTTGAACGCCATCAGCCCGAAAAGCGCGCCGGAAAGGAGCGGCCGGCGCTGAAGCGACATCAAGGCGCCGGTGAACAGCGCGCTGAGGAGAAAAGCCGCCTGGCCGTATTTGAGCGCGATCAGCGCGGCGGGCGCGGCGGCGAGCATCAGCGCCGCCCCGCGCGTGCGCGCGAAGGCCGCGGCGGCGGCGATCCAGGCGGCCATCGTGGCGCCGGAAAACAGCGCAAAGGCGGCCACGAACGGCAATTGCGCGAGAAGAAGCGCGACGAACAGGAATTGCGGGGGGTGCAGGAACGGCAGGAAGGGCAAGCTGTCGGCCCCGATAAGGTCTGCCTGAAACCGCGCGCCGGCGGCGGCGTCATAGGCGAGCATCGCCCCGCCTTCCGCGGCGAGCCGACCCGCCGTCCAGAACGCCAGCATGTCAGGGCCGAAGGGAACGCCGGTTGGATCGCGCAAACCGTCAGGCGAGGCGAGATAGGCCGCCCCGGCCGAGGCCGCGCCGTAAACAAGGACCAGCGCCGCCGCCGTGCGAAGGCGCGCCGCCGTCAGAAAGTCGCCGCTTGCAAGAAGCGCGCGCCCGTGCGCCAGCCCCCTTGTCAGGGAATTTCCCATGCCCGGCCCCGCAACGCGCCAACAACCGTCATCCTAGCGAAGAGGGTTGCGAAAGGATTAAGCGGAGATGGGCGCGGCCCTAAAGGCAGACCCCGCCGACGCTGCACCGAAGCACGACATACATGAGCAGCAGCGACCCGACCGCCCAAAGGAACGCGGCGATGGCGAGAAAGATGCGCCCCGGCCCCGCTTGCCGGCGCGCAACGGAATAGACGAGCGCCCCGCCCTGCACGACAAGGAGGACGACCTGCATCGCCATCGCCGCGCCGGTGTCGCCGCTGGCGCCTTCGGGCGCCGGCATCGCCATGCTGAGAAGGCTGGCGAGGATGAACTGGCCAGTGAGGGCGAGAGTCACCGCGACCGGAAAGGTGATCAGCGCGGCGACGGCGCGATAAAGCCCCAGCGCCGCATCCCTTGCGCCGCGCTTCCCGGACTTCGCCTCATCCGCGCTCCCCATGGCGGGCGCGTTAACATGGTGCGGGGGCGGGGCGCAAAGATCGAAGCGCGCCGCCCGGCGACTTTCTGAAGGGCGCGGCGCCGAGGTCACAGCGCCGTTCGCCGGAGCGCGGATCAGAAGGCGCGCTTCCCGGCGCCGGCCTGCCCGGACCGCATCCCGCGCGGCTGGCGGCCGTCTTGTCAGTAAACCCGCTTCTTCGGCGCGATGTACCGGATTTCGTCCGTCAGCGTGTAGGCGTGGACGGGGCGGTAGTCGATCGTCGCCTTGCCGTTCTCAAACCAGGCGGCGGTGTGCTTCATCCAGTTTTCGTCGTCGCGTCCGGGGAAGTCTTCGCGCGCGTGGGCGCCGCGGCTTTCCTTGCGGTTCGCCGCCGATTCCATGGTGACGACCGCCTGCGCGATCAGATTGTCGAATTCGAGCGTTTCGACGAGATCGGTGTTCCAGATCATCGTGCGGTCAGCGACGCCGATATCGGGGAGGCCCTGATAGACCGCATTGATTTTGCCCCGCCCTTCTTCCAGCACCTCGCCGGTGCGGAAGACGGCGCAATTCGCCTGCATCACCTTTTGCATCTCAAGGCGCAGCTTCGCGGTCGGCGTTGCGCCCCTGGCGTAACGGAAGCGGTCAAGCCGCGCGAGCGCTTCATCGCCCGCGCCCTTCGGCAGGGGCCGCGCGGGTTCGCCCGCCTTGACGACCTCGCCGCAGCGCAGCCCCGCCGCGCGGCCGAAGACGACAAGGTCGATAAGCGAGTTGGAACCGAGCCGGTTGGCGCCGTGCACGGAAACGCAGGCCGCCTCGCCGATCGCCATAAGCCCTCGGACGACAGCGTCGGGATCATCGCCGCGCTTCGTCACCGCTTCGCCGTGATAATTCGTCGGAATGCCGCCCATATTGTAGTGGACGGTCGGCTGCACGGGGATCGGCTGCTTCGTCACGTCGACGCCGGCGAAAATGCGCGCCGATTCCGAAATGCCGGGCAGGCGCTCGTGGATGATCTTCGGATCGAGGTGATTGAGATTGAGGTGGATATGATCCTTGTGCGGACCGACGCCCCGCCCTTCGCGCGTTTCGATCGTCATCGCGCGGCTGACGACGTCGCGGCTTGCAAGGTCCTTCGCTGACGGGGCGTAGCGCTCCATGAAGCGCTCGCCTTCGGAATTCGTGAGATATCCGCCTTCGCCGCGGACGCCCTCGGTGATGAGGACGCCGGCGCCGTAAATGCCGGTCGGGTGGAACTGCACGAACTCCATATCCTGCAAGGGAAGCCCGGCGCGCAGCGCCATGGCGTTGCCGTCGCCGGTGCAGGTGTGCGCCGAGGTGCAGGAGAAATAGACGCGGCCGTAGCCGCCGGTCGCGAGCAC
>DNZB01000063.1:5626-7886 GCA_003506635.1 Parvularcula sp. | reverse complement strand
CACGCGGCCGGGGCTTCCGATTATTCGCAGGAACTCTGGACCGTCATCATGTTTGACGCGTTCTTGCGCTCCGAAACCGGCGCGCAAGCGATCTTGCCCGCTGCAGAACGCTTCGCCGCTCAATGACGAGCGAGGTCAGCGTTTCGCCCGCGCGCCCAAGGCGCCGTTTGTAGTCGGCCTCGCCCGCCATCAGATCATAGGCGCTGAAGCCCATTTCGCGGTAATGGCGGATTGCGAGCCAGTGCGCGGTGAAGCCCGGCGCGAACTGGTTATCCCTCTCAGCCCTGAACCCGCTTTGATAATTATAGACGCGCCCGCCCGCGATGAAATTGTAAAGAACGCCGATCGTCTCATCGCCCGCCGTGAAGCGCAGGAGATCGGCGCCCTCCGGCGCGGCGGCGATGAAGCGCTCATGAAAGCCGCGCAATTCTGGATCCGCGAAAGCGCCCGGTTCGCCGCGCGCTTTCCAGTACGGCTCATGCAGCGCGATCATCGCCTCAAACGCCGCCGCGCGTTCTTCCGCCGTCCTGGCCGGAACAAGGCGGACGGGCCCCCGCTCTTCATAGCGCTTGAGGCTGCGGCGGATTTTCGCGCGCAAGGAGGATGAGAGCGCAAGGTCGCCCTCGGCGAGATCGACGGCGAAGGTCGGCTGGATCAGCAGCACGCGCATGTCGAGCCCGCGACGGGCGGCGGCGCGCGCGCAGGCGGCGGTCAACGCAGGGCGCGTATTGCGGAAGACGAACTCCGAAGCTTCCGGCGCGCCGTCGATGAGCGCATCGAGCGCCGCGTCGCGACGGGCCGCATCGCCCTCGCCCGCCGCAATAAGGAAATCCTGATATTCGACATATAGCCTGTCGAATTTCGGGCGGCCCGTCTCGCCGAACCAGAGAGAGCGCGCGCCGCCGACGAACCCCATCGCCAGGGGCTCTCCGTCCTCCTCAATGCGCAACAAGCGGACGCCCTCTCCCGCCGCTGCGAGCCAGGCGGCGACGAATGCAGGCGACTGGAAGAAATTCGGCGCCGCGCGCGCATAGAGCGCCGACCACTCCTCAAGCAGGCGCGCGCGGTCAAACTCTGCTGCCAGCGCGCCGCGCATCAGGTCCGGCCCGACGCGCGCATGTAGAGCGCGCGGAAGGATTCTATCATCGCGCTTTCATCGAAAGCGCCCGACCTCGCGAGATTGGCGCGGCCGAGCCTTTCGCGAAGGGCGGCGTCTTCGATCAGCGCGGCGAGCGCCGCCGCATAGGCGTCATCATCGCCCGCCGCCGCGATGAAGGCGGCGTTCGCCGCGCTGACCATCGCGCGGATGTCGCCGACATCGGTCGCGACGGCCGGCAGGCCCGCCGCCATCGCCTCGATGAGGCTGATCGGCGTCTGCTCGGTGTCGGAGGAGAGCGCGAAAATGTCGGCGGCGGCGAGCGCGGCTTGCGCCGCAGCCGTCGGGCCGGCGAGCGAAATGCGGTCGGCGGCCGGGCTTTGGGCCGCAAGCCCGCGGAGCGCGTCGCCTTGCGGTCCGTCGCCGTAAATCACCAGCCGCGCCCGCTTTCCCTGATCCGCGCGCGCGAAGGCGGCGATGAGGCGGGCGAAATTTTTCTCTTTTCGAAGCGCGCCGATCGCCGCGACGGTGACCGGCGCGCGGTCATAAAGGCGCGCAGGCGCTGCGTACCGCGAAAGATCGACGCCGACGGGATTGCGCGACACGCGCGCCGGATCGAGCCGCCAGACCTCGTTCGCGATGCGGAAGAGCCCGGTCGAAGGCACGGTGACAAAGCTCTTCTTCAGAAGAGCGCGCCGCGCGAGTATGCGCCGCGCCTTCTGCTCGCCCGCGAGTTCATCCGGCCCAAAGCCGTCTTCGTGGTGGACGTGCGGAACTTTCGGCCCGAGGCGATTGGCGATCGCCGCTTCGAGCGAGCCCCAGTTGTAGGTACACAGAACATCCGGCGTTTCCTCGCGCAGGATGCCGCCGAAACGCTTGAGGTTCTGGAAGCTGACAAGCGAGGACTTCGCAAAGGGAAACGCCTCCGCGCGCGCGCGCGCCGGATCGAGGAGCGCGCTCGCGCCCGTCTCTCCGTCGAGCGACAGGATGCGATGGCTGAAATCGTCTCCAAGCCCCGCCACCAGCGACGCCAACCGCCGCTGCTGCCCGCCCATCGCGAAAGACGGGAAGATGTGGAGGAGGCAGAGAGCCTTTTTTCTTTCTGTCACGGGACTGAAGTTCGTTCAGGCGTTCGCCTCCCCCTTGCGGGGAGGCCAAAACCGC
>DNZB01000063.1:4401-5386 GCA_003506635.1 Parvularcula sp. | reverse complement strand
GCCTCCCCCTTGCGGGGAGGCCAAAACCGCGCAGCGGTTTTGGGTGGGGGCGGCGAGCGCAAAAAAGAGTACAGCGATTGAGGAGCGGGCCAACCCCCACCCGAAATTCGCGTCGCGAATTTCGACCTCCCCGCAAGGGGGAGGTGAAGGGCGCCCGCGCTCAGGCGAGAACGTCCGTGTAAAGCTCCGACGGATCGGGCTCCGGGCTCTCCAGCGAAAAGTCCGCCGCTTCCTTCACGATCGCCTTTATTTCGGCGTCGATCGCCTTGAGGTCGGCCTCGCTCGCGTGCTTGCCGTCGAGGATGCGCGCCTCGCAGCGTTTGATCGGGTCGTTGTTCTCGCGCATCTGGTCGACTTCCTCGCGCGAACGGTACTTCGCCGGGTCGGACATCGAGTGGCCGCGATAGCGATAAGTCTTCATCTCGAGAACGTAAGGTCCCCCGCCGGCGCGCGCGCGGTCAATAACCTCGCGCGCGGCCTCGCGCACTGCGAGGACGTCCATGCCGTCGACCTCCATCCCCGGAATGCCGAATGAGGCGCCGCGCCGGTAAAGATGGGTCTCGGAATGGGCGCGCGCGATGCTCGTTCCCATCGCATACCGATTGTTTTCGATGATGAAGATGACCGGCAGCTTCCACAACTGCGCCATGTTCATCGCCTCGAAGATCTGGCCCTGGTTCGAGGCGCCGTCGCCGAAATAGGTGAGGCTGACATTGCCGTTCTTGCGATACTGGTTGGCGAAGGCGAGCCCGGCGCCGAGCGGCGCCTGCGCGCCGACGATGCCATGGCCGCCGTAGAATTTCGCCTCATTCGAGAACATGTGCATCGAGCCGCCCTTGCCCTTCGAATAGCCGCCCGAGCGCCCGGTCAGTTCCGCCATCACGCCTTTCGGATCCATGCCGCAGGCGAGCATGTGGCCGTGATCGCGATAGCCGGTGATCGTCTGGTCGCCCGGCTTCTTCACCGCCTCGACGCCGACGACGAC
>DNZB01000063.1:0-4081 GCA_003506635.1 Parvularcula sp. | reverse complement strand
AAGCGGCGGATCAGCAGCATGTCGCGATAATATTTGAGAAGTTCGCCCTTGGTCGCGGTGAGATTCGCAGCGGCCTTCCCGTTCTTTTCGGGGGCCGGCTTTTCCTGTTTCTTCGCCGCTGTCGCCACGCCGGTCTCTCCGCTTCTTTTGCGGCCGCAAGCATTAGGCAAACGCCCCTGCGCGAACAAGGGGTTATGGCGCGTCCCGCCGCGCCCGTTCGAGAAGCCGCTCAAGCTCGTCGCGCGGGATGACGATCTCGCCTTGCGCGGCATAGCCAAGCACGCTGCGGAGCTTTTCATCGAGCATATCGGGATCAAGCGAGCGGCGGTTCAACTGGTTCGCCGTCCGCTCCAGCGCCTCGCGCCGGGCGGCGATTTCAGCAAGCTCGGCGCGCCGCGCACTGACATCGGCGCGCGCTTCGGCCAAGGCCCTGAGGCCCGAAGGGCCGGCGACCATGTCGAGCGCAAGCACAAATGTCCAGCAAACGGCGAGCGCCGGCAGGATAACGTCAAAAATAAGCTTTACGCCGCCGCGACTCAACGCTCGCCCCTCATCGCGACTCACTATGAGTCGGTTTTTGGTTAACAAAAAGTGAATCGAGAATGTTTCGGTCGCGGCGCACGCCGCCCACCCGTTGCCGTGAATAAAAGGGCAGTGAACCGGAAAAGTTACTTGCCTCGACTTTGGGGAGATTGTTAACGTCGTCTTAACAGCCGGGGGGCGGATTGGCCAAAAGACGGGCATTTGCGACCTTTCTGGTCGGCGGGGCGCAGCGGATCCTCATCGCTGCGGCGATCATCTTTTTTGATCCTTTCAATATCGGCGCGGTGACCGAACAGGCCTCGATCGGCGTCTTCGAAAGGCTTGCGAGCCCCTGGTATCCGGCGCGCGAGCGCGACCGCATCGTCGTCGTGATGATCGATGAAAAGGACCTTCCGCTGGCGGGCGAGGATTGCGCGCCGGACGCGGATTGCGGGGGCCGCACCTGGCCGATCCCGTTTTCGGATCACGCCGCGCTCATCGAGGCGATCGTCGGCGAAGACCCGCAAGGCTATCCGGCCGCGGTCTTCGTCGATGTTCTCTTCAACAACCCGCATGTCGGCGACCCTTCCTTTGGCAAGCTTGCGGCGATTGCGGCGCGCGGCGGCGCTGATCGCGCCGCGAGCTATCCCCCGATCATCTTCGCGACCGAAGCGCTGAGCCAGTTCGACCCCGCCGCCCCGCAAGCAGCGCCGCTGCAAGGGACGCCGGCGCTGCTGGAAGACGTCGACGGCGCGCTGACCGCGCAGGTCTCCTGGATCGGCGAGGGCTATCCGCTCGCGGTCAACGACGGGGGCGCGGAAAAGCCGACGGCGGCTGCCGCCCTTTATGAAAGCGTCCGCGGCCAAACGCTGCCCGGGAACGCCCCGGCGATGATGGCGATCTGGGGCTATCAGCCGATCGAGGGCTCGACCTATTCGCGGCTGATGAAAGACGGCGCGGTTGAAGAGCGCCCCTGTCCGCAAGCCGGAACCCTTGCCGGGCGCATCGGGGCCACGCTTGGCGCGGCGGCCTCTGGCGCGCTCGCCAACGCAGAGGCCGGTATGGCGGCGCGCTGGCGCATGATGCAGCCCTGTTCGTTCCATGCGGAAATCAGGGCGGCGGACCTGTTGCCCGCCGGCTTTGAGAGCGAATTCCGGTTTCGCGAAGCCCTTGCAGGGGCAATCGTCATCATCGGCGCGCAAATCCCCGGCATCCCGGACGCGGTGATTTCGCCCGTACACGGAAAATTGCCGGGCGCTTATTACCATGCGATGGCGCTCGACAACCTGCTGGTCTTCGGCGACGCTTATTACCGGGCGGACCGCGGATCGAAAGTCTTCGGCCTGCCGCTGCCGGGGGTCCTTGAACTGGCGATCCTGCTCGCCGGAGTCGTCCTTGCGGCGGCGATCACCGCAATGCGGCGCGCCGGCTGGCGGACGAAAGCTTCGGCTGCGGCCGGCGTCATCGCCCTGACGCTCGGTCTTCTTTATTTCAGCGCGGCGGTGATGCGCTCGCCGGCGATCAACTGGCTCGGCGCCCTGACTTTGGCGGTCGGCTATATTCTCCAGGCGGCGCCGAGCGGGGCGCCGCGCAGCAACCGGAAGGAAACGGCATGAGCAAATTCTGGCTGGCGGCCGCCGCCATCGGTTCCCTTTTGACCGCCGGCGAGGCTCTCGCCGGCGAAATCGTCGATATGAAGTTCCCGGTGAACACGTTCGAGAATGACGGCGCACCGAGTTCGCACGTGATCACCAAGGACAATCTCGGCGTTCCCATCGACGCCATCACCGTCGCCGGCGTGCGGCCGAGCTACAAGCTCGTGCAGATCGGCGTCGGCGAAAAATATTTCAACGTGCGCGTTGAAAAGCTGGTGTTCGCAAACCCTGGCAAATACGCGAATTTGGGCCGTTCCGTCGAATGGGTGTGCGCCGGCGCGGGCGGGCGCTCGCGCACCGGCGGCGCGCCCGGGGGATCCTATTCAAGCCGCGGGCTTGGCGTTGAGCCGGTTTGTCCCTGACCATTTTCCCGCTTTTTGAAACCCCGTGCGCGGAAGGACGAAAATGGGCGAGGCGATGACAGGAAGACGGTTGCGGCCGGCGCTTGCGGGGGCTGTCTGCGCGCTATTGTCCGTGTGCGCCGCGACGGACGCGGCGGCGGCGAAAAAGCGCCGCGTCGAGGAGCTTTTGGAAAAGCCGCGCGATTATTCAAGTTTTGAACGGCGCCGTCAGGAGAATATCGACCGTCTCGCGGCCGGGAACGGCGCTTATTTCGTCGCGTTCAGCGGCCGGGTCTCCGCGCTCGATGAGCCGAGCGCCTCGCAATCTGAATATATCGACGACCCCGAGGCGGCCGCCAAACTGAAAGTGATCATCGACGATCTCCTGCCCGAGGGGCTTGCGGCGGCGCCGGATTATGAAATCGCTTTTCTCGATTCGGACAGCTTCAGCCCTTTTACGACATCCGCCGGCGCGATCGTCATTCCCCTCGGCTTCCTGAAGCAGACGGTGTCGCAGGACGCGCTCGCCTTTGTCGTCGGCCACGAGGCGGGGCATATCCTCAATGACGATTTCAAGTCGCAAGAGCGCAAGGAAGCGATCAATTCCGTCGCCGGCGTCGCCATCCTGGGTGCGGCGATCGCGACCGGCGGCGGCGAAGTCGGCGGCGACAGCCTGAAGGCCGTGCGTGCGGCGCAAGCCCTCGTCGCGCTCAATGAATTCGTGCTCGGCCCGTCATGGGGCCGCAAACAGGAATTGCGCGCCGACGAGCTTGGCTTTGACCTGATGATGGACGACGGCGGATCGCCGGACGGCGTCATGGACCTGATGACGACCCGCGTCGCACAGTTCAAGGAAAAGGAAGCCGCGCTCGACGAATTCTGCGGCAAGAAGCAGAGCGTCGGCGGGCTGTTGCTGAAAGGCGTCCTTGAGGAGGCGCTCGGCGCGCCCGGCGCGCTTTCAGAGGGGTCCGATCCCGGTCATCCCTATTGCCAACAGCGCAACTCCGTGATGGCGCGGCTTCTGGCCTCGCACCCCGATGAGGAAAAACGGCTTGAAGGGCTGACGGAATATCAGACGGAATTTTACACCGACATCCAGGGCATTCGAAGCCAGACCTTTTATGAACCAAATGCGCTGATGGCGCTGTCGCCGAAAGGTCCGATGGCGCGACTGAGCAATGCAAGCGATGCGATGAAGGCGCTCGAATCCGGCGATCTCGCCGCCGCCGATCAATACGCCAAGAAGAGCCTTAGCGGCCCTGCGGATGCAAATCCCAAGGCGCGTTATGTCAATTATCTCGTTCAAAAGCGCAAAGGCAATCGCAAGGCGGCGATCGCGCATCTCGCGATGGTCGTCGCGGATACCAACACGACCGCCACCATTCCGATCTATGTCGCCCTTGCGGACGAATACGCCGCCGACAAGGATTTCAACAAGGCGCTGGCGACCATCGACCATGGAACGCAATTTCATGGCCGCGGCCCGTTCCTGCCGCAACGCGTCCGCTTTCTGACGGCGCTTGGCGACAGCGAGGGCGCAAACGCCGCGCTCGCCGAATGTCT
>DNZB01000323.1:2620-2809 GCA_003506635.1 Parvularcula sp. | reverse complement strand
CAGAAAGGGGAATTCGGGGGGCGGCCGGGATTCACTCCCTTGAACAGGGAGGACGTGAGCCTCCGGCGAACGGGAGGGTGCACGAACTGGCGCTGCGACCCCTCCCTTCCGCGCAAGAGCGCCTGTGCGATGGCCCTGCCTTTTCGAGGGAGGGAATCTGGTCCGTCCACTCCGCTCAAATTTTACCAT
>DNZB01000323.1:818-2535 GCA_003506635.1 Parvularcula sp. | reverse complement strand
GGGCGAACGGGAGGGTTCGCGCTGTTGACGTAAGCGTGTGAACCCTCCCTTTTGCGCAAGGACGATTTCGCTGCGCAAAATCGTGCGCGAAAGCCCTCCCTTTTCAAGGGAGGGATAAGGCGCGCTTCTTCCTTTCTCTCCCTTGAAAAGGGCGCGTCGGCGCCGCCGCCACTCCGCTCAAATTTTACCATTAACTTCTTGTTTACTGACTGACGGGAAGGTCATCGTTCCGCCGCATCGGAAGTGGGGGCGGCACACACCTTGCTGACTGGCTCTGATCAGGCCGGGACAGCAGCGTGTGGTCAGCGTTTTTTGAACACCGCCTTTTGAAGGCGCGAGGCGGCGATCGGGCGGCGGCGGGCGAGATTTAAGTTGCAAGCTGTCATGTTTGTAGCAAGGGTTGGGCGATGAGCGGTTCGTTGCGTTTCCTCTTTTCACTCATCGCTGTCGCCGTTCTGGCGGCCGCATTCGCGTCGCCCGCTGATGCGGCCCGGAAAAAGCGGCGCGCCGTCCCTGCCCCGCAATACGCCGCGATCGTGATGCACGCCGATACGGGCGACATCCTCCTCGACAAATACGCCGACCAGAAGCGCTATCCGGCGTCATTGACCAAGATGATGACGCTTTACCTGCTTTTTGAAGCGCTCGAAGCGGGCACGCTCAATCCGGATTCGATGCTGACTGTCTCGGCGCAAGCCGCCGGCCAGCCGCCTTCGAAACTCGGTCTCGTCGCCGGCTCCACGATTTCGGTCGAGGACGCCATCAAGGCGCTGGTCGTCAAATCCGCGAACGACGTCGCGGTGACGGTCGCTGAGGGCGTTTCGGGCTCCGAATGGAAATTCGCGCAGACGATGACGACGCGCGCGCACCAGCTTGGCATGGTGAACACGACGTTCAAGAACGCGTCGGGCCTGCCGAATTCCAGGCAGATGACGACCGCGCGCGACCTTGCGATCCTGTCGCAGCGCCTGATCAAGGATTTCCCGCAATATTTCCCCTATTTCAACACGCAGGAATTCGACTGGAACGGGCGCACCTACCGCACCCATAATGCGCTCGTCCGGACTTATCCGGGCGCCGACGGCCTCAAGACCGGCTATACCGCGCGCTCGGGCTTCAATCTCGCGACGACGGCGCGCCGCGACGGCCAGCGCCTGATCGGCGTCGTGCTCGGCGGGCGCTCGGTCAAGACGCGCGACGCGCATATGGCCGAGATCTTGACGACCGCCTTCGCCGACATCAAGGCGAACCCTCTCCTTCTCGCAGCCGCGCATCGGCTGAAGCCGACGCCGCGCTTGAAGCCGACGCTTTTGGCTGAACTCGAACGCCGCAACGCTGCGCCGACGATCGCCGGCAATGACGCGATGCGCGATCAGATCCGCGTCGCCGCCGCCGGGCTCGGCCCGATCGGCGACGCGGCGCCGGACGGCATTTCGGCGCTGATCTCGGCCGCCGACAGCGACGATTTCAACGAATATGAGCGCATGCGTCTTTCGGCGATCACGCCCGCGGACGAGGCGATGGGCGAGGGCGACATTGAAGAGCGCGCGGCGTGGAGCGTGCAGATCGGCGCCTATTCGTCGAAGGCGATGGCGCAGACCGAACTTGAAACGGCGGCGATCGCGGCGGACCTTGTCGACCGCGCCCGCGCCGTCTCGCCGATGCCAAGGCTCGATGGCGCCCTTCTCTACCGCGCGCGCTTCGTCAATCTGACGGA
>DNZB01000323.1:0-540 GCA_003506635.1 Parvularcula sp. | reverse complement strand
GAAGCTTCCGCCGCCTGCGCCAAGATCCAGTCGGTCAATCTGTCCTGCTTCATCGCCGGCGAGACTGGCGCGGCGGCGCATTGATCACGGGCCGGCGGTTCCTTCGGCATTCCCCCAACAAGGGCGCGGAATCGGCGCGTTCATGAACCCGGCTTTGACTCGCCGCAGCCGTCTGAGGGCGGATGCGACGGCGCCGCTGGACCGGCGCTTGCAAGCCGGCGGATGCCGCTTCACGTCTGTCGCCATGATCCTTTCGCCCGCCGCGCGCCATGGCCTCGCCTTCGCCGGCGTGATCCTCGCCCTGCTTGCGCTCACCGCGCCAGAGGCCGCCGACATGATCCGTCAGTGGACCTGGTCGTCGCGCTATCACCATGGCTGGCTCGCCGCGCCGATCGCGCTCTGGCTTGTCCTCGAGGCCAGAGCCTGGCGCGAGGTCCCCTTGCGCTTTGACCGCCGGGGCGCCGTCATCCTGATCGGCGCACTCTGCTGCGCCCTTGCCGGACGGATCCTTGAAGCGGCGATCATCGGTCATGCGAGCAT
>DNZB01000137.1:3680-5072 GCA_003506635.1 Parvularcula sp. | reverse complement strand
AATCCTGTCGCTCCGACCATTTTTACCGTTCGAAATGATCCCATCCGCGCCGGGGCGCGGCGATGGGCTTTCCGCCTTCGCCGATCAGCTTTGGCCCCGCGCCCCGCGTCACTGTCCCGATGCGGACGATCGGCGTCTTCGTCACCTGCCCCGCCATTTCGATCGAGCGGCGGCGGGCTTGCGGCGCGGTGAACAAGATCTCGTAATCGTCGCCCAAGCTGGCGAGATCCGCGATCGCGGCGCCGCGCTCGTCTTGCGCGTCCAGCCAGGTTCGCGCGGCGGGCGAGAGCGGAATCTTTTCCGCGGCGATCTCTATCGCGGCGCCGGAAGTTTCGGCGATATGGCCGGCATCAGCGAGGAGACCATCCGAGACGTCGATCGCCGCGCTCGCCAGCCCTGCAAGCGCGCCCCCCGCAGCAAGGCGCGGCGTCGGCAGACGGAAGCGCTCGACGAGATATTTCTTCGCCGGCGCGGCGGGCCTGATCTCGCCCTTCAGCGCGCGAAGGCCCAGCCCCGCATCGCCGATCGCGCCGGTGACGTAAACGTCATCGCCGAGCTGCGCGCCGTTGCGGCGGATCACTCCTGCGCTTGACGGCGCCCCCAGCATCGTCACTGAAATCGTCAGCGGCGCGCCTTTTGCTTCATGCGCCGTCGTGTCGCCGCCGAGAAGCGCGACGCGGAAAAGCTCCTGATCCTCGGCAAGGCCGCGCGCGAAGTCGGCGATCGCCTCCTCCTTTACGCCCGCCGGCCAGACGCAGCCGAGGAAATAGCCCGCGGGCTTTGCGCCCTTCGCCGCGAGGTCGGAGAGGTTTACGCGCAGCGCTTTTTTCGCGACGAGATCGAGCGGGTCCTTTGAAAGGAAATGCACGCCTTCGACAAGCAGGTCCTTTGTGACCACATAGGGCGCGAGGACGGCCGCATCGTCCTTCAGCCCGAACGCGCCTTCGTCCGCGGCGAGCGGCGCGAAATATCTGGCGATGATGTCGAATTCGCCGCTCAAGTGCGGCGCGCGCTTTCGCCCGCGAACTCATCCGCGCGGATATCCCGCGCAAGGCCGTCGAGCGCGGCGTTGATGAATTTCGGCTCGTCGCCTTCGCCGAAGAAGCCCTTCGCGATCTCGACATACTGATCCGCAATCACCGCCGCCGGCGTTGACGGGTGCTGGATCAGTTCATAAGCTCCGCTCCTGAGGATTGCGCGCGCCGTCGCGTCAAGACGAGACAGCGTCCACCTGGAGACGAGGCGACGCTCGATCGCCGGGTCGATTTTCATTTGCAGGCGGACGACCCCGCGCACGATGTCCTCGAAAAAGCCGGCGTCGGCGTCGGCGAAGCGGTCTCCGTCGATGTCGGCGCCGATCCAGTGCGCGCGGAACTCCGAGACGACGCTGTC
>DNZB01000137.1:578-3319 GCA_003506635.1 Parvularcula sp. | reverse complement strand
CGTCATCGCTTCAGCCGCGGCGATCATGCACCGCCCGCTCCTTCCTGGTCTTCAAGTTCGCCGATGAACTCGCCGAAATCGCGCGCTTCGCGAAAGTTCCGGTACACCGACGCATAGCGGACATAGGCGACATCGTCGAGGCCGGCGAGGCCTTCCATGACGAGTTCGCCGACGACCTTCGACGGAATCTCCGTTTCGCCGAGCGATTCAAGACGGCGGATGACGCCGGTCAGCATCTGATCGACGCGCTCCTGATCGACATTGCGCTTGCGGAGCGAAATCTGCACCGAGCGCATCAGCTTGTCGCGGTCAAAGGCTTCGCGCCGGCCGGAGCTCTTGACGACGACAAGCTCGCGCAGCTGCACCCGCTCGAACGTCGTGAAGCGGCCGCCGCAGGCCGTGCATTGGCGGCGGCGGCGGATCGACGATCCGTCTTCGGCGGAGCGGGAATCCTTGACCGCCGTATCCTCGCATCCGCAAAAGGGGCAGCGCATGTCGCCTCGCTAACTGGGTCTCACGCGTAAATCGGAAAGCGATCGGTCAGCGCTTTGACCTTCGGACGCACGGCCGCGGCGATTTTCGCGACATCCCCGCGATTGGCGAGGCCGTCGAGCGTCTCCGCCATCAGCGCGCCCACCTCGCGGAACTCGGCGACGCCGAAGCCGCGTGTCGTGCAGGCCGGCGACCCGACCCGCACGCCGGAGGTCACGGTCGGCTTTTCAGGATCGAACGGCACGCCGTTCTTGTTGCAGGTGACGCCGGAGGCTTCGAGCGCTTCCTCGGCGGCGTTTCCCTTTACGCCCTTCGGGCGAAGGTCGATCAGCGCCAGATGCGTGTCCGTCCCGCCGGACACCACCGCATATCCCGCCTCGACAAGCGTCGCGGCGAGCGCCTTGGCGTTCGCCATCACCGCGCGCTGATAATCCTTGAATTCCGGCCGCAGCGCTTCGCCGAAGGCGACCGCCTTGGCCGCGACGACATGCATCAGCGGCCCGCCTTGAATGCCCGGAAAGAGCGCGGAACGTATCTTCTTCGCAAGGTCCACATCATTGGTCAGCACCATGCCGCCGCGAGGACCCCTTAACGTCTTGTGAGTCGTCGTCGTCACGACATCGGCGACGCCGACCGGAGTCGGGTAAAGACCCGCTGCGACAAGCCCTGCAAAATGCGCCATGTCGACCATCAGCTTTGCGCCGACGCTGTCCGCGATCGCCTTGAACTTCTTGAAGTCGATAAAACGGGAATAGGCGCTGCCGCCGGCGATGATGACTTTCGGCCGGTGCTCCTCCGCCTGCTTCGCGACCTGGTCGAAATCGATCAGATGGCTGTCTGGCTTCACGCCGTAATGCACCGCCTTGAACCATTTGCCGGACTGGTTCGCGCGACCGCCATGCGTCAAATGTCCGCCTGCGGACAAATCCATGCCGAGAAAGCAGTCGCCCGGCTGCATCAGCGCCATGAAAACCGCCTGGTTCGCCTGGCTGCCGGAATGGGGTTGCACGATCGCTTCCGAGCAACCGAAGAGTCGCTTTGCGCGATCGATGGCGAGGTCTTCGGCTTGATCGACGAACTCGCATCCGCCGTAATATCGCTTGCCGGGAAATCCTTCGGCGTATTTGTTCGTCAACACTGAACCTTGCGCTTCAAGCACCGCGCGGCTGACGATATTTTCCGACGCGATGAGTTCGATCTGCCCTTGCTGACGGGCGAGTTCGCGCCCGATGACGGCGGCGAGATCGGGGTCGGCGCCGGCGAGGTCCTGCATGAAAAATCTGTTAGAATTCAAGGCCTCAGCACGGCGCATGGCGGCTCCTTCGGGGTTGTCGCAAGTGGCCTTTCGGCCCGGCGCTCGTCATAGCGGCGCGCGCCGCTGGCGGCAATGCGCGGCGAAATCCGGGGTTTGCTCGAATAGTTGAAGCAACAGGGGCCGGAATTGCTCGCCGAGCGCTTTCGTCACCAAGAGGTGATTTCGCCGGCCGGTGCGCAGCGGCTTTATTAGATCGCCTGTTCTTGCAGCTTCATTCGCACAGGTTTAAGGCCCGCCCCTTCCTGGCGGTTTGAATTGGGCGACTGGGAATGACTGGGAGAGCGTGAGTATGACTCTCCGTTTTTCTTGCGGGCTGCGTAACAGCGCCGCGCTGCTGAACAGAAGGACTAATAAGTATGCCTGAAAATGAGTCCACGCTCGGACCGGGCGAGACGCTGCACTTGGCGACAGACATCCTCGCCGCATTTGTCAGCAACAACACGGTATCCGCGGAAAAGCTTCCGGGGCTGCTGCAAGACATTCACGACGCTGTCCGCGCGCTCGCCGCGGGCGGCACGGCGAGCGCCGGCAGCCAGCAACCAGCTGTGCCGGCCAAAAAGTCGATCACGCCGGACTACATCATCTGCCTTGAAGACGGCAAAAAGCTGAAGATGCTGAAGCGCTATCTGCGCACCCAGTATGGACTGTCGCCGGAAGACTATCGCCGCAAATGGGGCCTTGCCGCCGATTATCCGATGGTCGCGCCGAATTACTCGGTGCGCCGCTCGAACTTCGCCAAGGAAATCGGCCTCGGCCGCGCCGGCGGCAAAGCCGCGCCGAAGCGGACCCAGAAGAAGGCCGCCAAGGGACGCGGCCGCGCGAAAAAAGCGGCCTGACCCCCTTTGAACGACGGTGGCGGGTGATCGCCCGCCGCCGCCGGCCCGCGCCCTGAAAAAGGCGCCTTTTGGCGACGTGCGCTGCGCGAATTTTCGGC
>DNZB01000137.1:0-269 GCA_003506635.1 Parvularcula sp. | reverse complement strand
GGCGGCTTTTAGGCGCCTTTTTTCAAGGCCGAAGTCCCTCCCGCCGGGGCCCGGGGTTTTTTCAAAAACCTGGAAGACCTGACCATTGCGCTCGCGCAATCGGCAAGATCGCGCTGACGCCGCAGTCTCGTCCGTTTGAAATTCAGCGAGCCTTGGCAATCGCACGCGCGGCCAGCGGATTTCCGCCAGAACGCGCGCCCATCCAACTTGTCAAAGAGCCGCCGCTTCCTTCGAAGCGACCATCCGCAAACGAAAATCGCGCCGGGCGG
>DNZB01000210.1:3560-3712 GCA_003506635.1 Parvularcula sp. | reverse complement strand
CGATAAGCGAGAAACGCGAAGAGTAGTCCGACCGTCATCTCGCCGGCGAGCGCGGCTTTTGCGCCGACATAGACGACAATGACGAGTGAGAGGCCAAACAGCAGCGCATTTGCAAGCGCAACGCCAATCTCGAGTTTGCCGGCGGAAACGCC
>DNZB01000210.1:0-3168 GCA_003506635.1 Parvularcula sp. | reverse complement strand
TCATTCGTGCGCTCCCGGCGAAAAGGAAAGACCGCGACGGTGATGAGCGCGTAAAGCGCCGCCGCGCCGAAGACGATCAGCGCGAGCTTCGGCGCGAAATAGAGCATCAAGGCGGCTGTCGCGACCGCCATCACGCCGTCGATCAGCGCGGCGACGACGGATGTCGTCAGCGCCTGCTGGATGGGCTGCACCGCGCCGACGCGGCTGATGACGTCGCCGACATGGCGCTTTTCGAAATAGTCCGCCGGCAGCCGCAACAAATGGCGCACGACATTGCCGGCGAGTTGCGCCGACATCGATTGCCCGAGCGCGAGGATCACATAACTCCTGAGCGCTTCGGTCGCGGCGCCGATCGCGTAAACACCCGCAAAGGCGAGCGCGAGGAGGAGAAGAAGGCTCTCGTCGAAACTGACGATCGCCTCGTCGACGACGAGCTTCAGGTAAAGCGGCGAGGCGAGGGCGACGATCTGCAACAGCGCCGACAGAATGAGAACCTGAACGAGCGCCGGAACGAGACCGCGCATCCGGCTCCACAGGTCCGACAGCTTCGGGCGCGGCGCCGCGGCGACCGGCTTGAATTCGGCGGTCGGCGTGAGCTCAAGGGCGACGCCGGTGAAATGCTTCGACACTTCGTCGAGCGCCATGCGCCTTTCGCCGGAAGCGGGATCCAGAATCACCGCGCGCCCACGCTTCATGCCGGCGTAGACGACGAAATGATTCATGTTCCAGTGCAGGATCGCGGGCGCCTGCAGGTCCTTCAGCGCGGCAAGCTCAAGGCGCAACGCCCGCGTCGCAAACCCAAGCGCGTCGGCCATGCGCATGAGGTCTTTCAGCGTTGCGCCTTTGAGGGAGACGCCGAAGCGCTGGCGGAGATTTTTCAAGTTGTTCGAGCGGCGATAATGAAATGCGACAGTTGCAAGGCTGGCTAATCCACATTCCGCCGCGTCGCTCTGAAAACATAGGCGCAAGTTACTGGCCGACCGCAAACGGCGTGCCGTAGAGGCACTTCGGCTCTAATGAGATCGCTTCAGCCGACTTGTAGTAGCCTGGAAAAAAAACAGCGCTTTCGAAATCTTCCGCCCGCTCCGCTTTGACATGCTTGATCGCGAATTTGCCACTAAGTTCGTTGAGTGCTGGGCGCCACGCGAGCCCTGGATGTAGTACGCGGAAGTCAGGTCCCGCGCATCGCGCAGCACGCTCCCAATAGTAAATGATCGCTTCCGTCCGAGCGCTTCCCGCGAGCGCCATTTGCCTGCGCCGGAAATCTAAAAACCGATCCCACTGGCTTTGCTTGTACTCTGCTTCAGTCTGCCCTTCGCGCGCGGGCTTGCGCATGTCCGCTGGCAGGGCCCGCCAAAAACTATCGAAACGCGCATAGTTTGGAAAGACGCCGCCATGCCACGCGATCTCGGCTCCCGCAAGAATGTATTTCCTCTTCGCCGCGAGGAATAATGAGTTTGCGCAGGTCGACGCACAAACATCGATAACATATAAATCAAATTTGTTCTTGCCCAGCGCCTCTGCAATCTCGAGCCCGGCTTCTGAGTGCCCGCCAACGCTGGACACAAAAAGTCGAATTCGCTTCCCTGACGGAGTCGACCTCAATTGAATGAGTAACGGTTCAAGCGCTCTTGCGCTCGTCGCCAATTTTCCGCTTGCTACCGACGTCAGGGGGCCTTTCACGCAAATTGATTGATCGGCGATCAATACGATCCCGTCATCCTGTTTCATGCACGAATTTGAAATATCGTGAACTTCCCGAGCGAAACGAACGCTCGCGCTTGCTTCGCTGCCTTGGAATAAAAACAATAACCACGCGAACACGTTCAACATACGAAGCATCACGGAAGGATCCATGTTTTAACTTGTCTGTCAGTGTTCGCGTGAGTGATCTAAATTTAATCCCGCCATCAGCCAGCATGAATTGCAGGCATGGCGCGCTTGCCGGGCACCGTCACGCTGTCCATCCAGCTGTACGTGATATCAATGTTGCCGTCACTAAATCGCTCGGTGCGCATTACGAACGCCTGGGACCCGTCGGCGGAGTATCCTAGAATTGTGTAGTCCACATCGCTTCCGCCGCAAATCAAGTCAATCTCATGAGGCGCTAACTTGCGCGTTTTCTGGCGCTTTGCAATAGTGAGTTCCATTTTCGCCGTTCCTCCAAAGGGGGTTGAACAAGATAGAATTTGCATTGACCTCTCACATCATAAGCAGCCTTCCTATGTTCAATGCGTCCGTTGTGATTCTCGCTGAAACTGCCGTCCCCGGTTTCAGGCGCGCCGCGTCGCCAGGGAAAATTGAAAGGGGCTGGGTTAGCTCAATCTGAGCAATGAAGAGTGAGTCGGCGGGCGACTTATTTTCAGAAGCGGCGTCGTGTAAAATCGGAGCGCCTGATATGCTCTTTATACGCCCCATCAGGAGTCCGTATTTCTGCCACGGAAATGAATCAATCTTGAGCCTTGCCGCTTGCCCGACCCGCAAGAACCCCACCGCCTTAGTCGATACGAAAAGTTCGGCGACCAATTTTGGAGCGCATGCTTCGTCCGATGGCGCGGCGGGAGCCAGAACCAGATTTGCGCACTCCCCCTCTGGCACGACCATCGCCGCGAGCGCGCCCGCTGCAACGCTCATGCCCTCGCGCGCGGGCAAGGCCGCGACGCGGCCGTCCATCGGCGCGCGGAGGACTTCGCCGGCTTCGCGCTCGACGCCGGCGCGTCGGGCGCGCAGCGCCGACAGGGCGCCGTCGATTTCCGAAATTGCCGTCGCTTCTTCGATCGGCAGGCTGGCGAGCGCCGCGCCGATGCGCGCAAGATCGCTGTCGAGGTTGGCGAGGCGGAGGATGACATCCTGCGCGCCTTGCTGTTGCTGGAGCGATGCTTCGCGCTGGCGTTCGACTTCGAGGGTCGAGGCGGCTTCCTGCGCCTTCAGAGTCTCATAGCTCCGCAGGAGATTTTGCGCCGCCGACGCGCGGGCCGCTTGCAGGCGTTTCTGCTCAAGCATCGCCGTTCGCTGGGCGTCAAGCATTTGCAGATTTGTTTCAAGTTCCGTCCGCTTTGCCGCGAAACGCGGCGCAATGAGCGACCGCCGGTCTTCAAGCGCGGCCGCTTCCGCGTTGAGTTCGGCGAGTAATGTTCCGATAAGCTGCCCGCCGCTCGCAAGGCCGGT
>DNZB01000343.1 GCA_003506635.1 Parvularcula sp. | reverse complement strand
AGCGGAACTGGCCCCGCAGGGTCCGGTTCCGCTTGACCCCGCCGTGGCTTCCCTACCGATTTCCCAGTGGTAGGCTCTGAGTCGCCGAAGTCCTTGTTCCTTCTCTGAAACCCGCGCTTTTGCCGGCGCGGATTTCAGAGGAGAACGAGTTGCTGTGGCGCATTTTTCTCACTGAAGGTCGCTTCGCCGAGCAGCAGTCGCATACGCGCATACTGCTTGTCCGTCACTTGCAAGGTACGGACACTGCCGCGCGGGGGCAAGTTTTTCGTCACGCGCCCCATGTGCTTTTCGGCGCCTTCCTCCGCCCGGCAAATCCGTGCGTAGACGGACCATTGCAGCATCATGAAGCCATCATCTTTCAGGAATTTGCGGAAGCGCGTGGCGTTACGGCGGTCGGTCTTCGTGCCGACAGGCAGGTCGAAGAAAACGAACAGCCACATGAACCGCGCTTCCTCCGCCTTCACGGCGCGTCTTCCAGCGAGGGCAGGTCGAGCAGAGCCGGCTGGCCGGCTTCGAAGGCGCGGACGAGGCTTGCGGCGCTCTTCTCCGCCGCGGCGAGCAGCGTCATCTTTCCATCGCGCAGGGCGGCGTTCAGCATCAGCGCGCCGGCCATCGCGCGGCGATCGTCAATCGTCAGCTCACTGACGGCATCCCGGTCCGCCGCCGTCTTCCGGGCGAGCAGATCGACAAACGGGCGGAACGGTTCGACCAGATCGTCGGCGAGGTTGAAAGCGTTGGCGGCGCCGTCATGTTTGAGGCCGATCGCGGGAACAAGGCCAACGGCGACCAGCGCGCGCGCCACGCTCGCGCGAATTACGGCGTAGCCGTAATTCAGCAGCTTGTTGCGAAGATCGCCTTCGCTGTCGCGCGTATAACCGTCGAAGAACCGGCCCCAGTAATTGCGCGCCGCGCGCGCCTCGACATTGCCGGGGTCGCCGGGTTCGACGTGGCGCGCCGTTTCCTTCAGCATCTCCGCGCCGTCGCGCCCGGCGAGGGCGAGCGCGGCGGCCTGGTTGAGGATTTTCGCGCGCACGATGTCGCGCCAGAGGCGACCCTTCAGGCTCTCGCGCGCCTCGACCTGAAGCCGCACAACCGCGCCTTGCAGGTGGTGCCTGTGAAACGGCAGCAGGAGTCCTGACGGCGCGTGGCGCGCGTCAGCGAACAGCATGGCGACGCCGGCGTCCATCGCGGCGGAAACAAGCCCGCTCGTCAGCGTCGCCTGCGGCGTGTCGATAATGACATACGCGATGTCTTCGAGCGGCGCTTTCACCTCGCCCTCGTCAAGCGCCGCGACGATCTGCCCGCCGCTGAGCGACAGGCGGACCGGCTTCGTCAGGTGCAGGCCTTTCCACGCCATGTCCGGACCTCACGCAACACTTCCGATTTGCGGCCCAAGCGGTCGATCCTGAACTTTCGAAATGAAGAAAGGGTTTTGACGCCGATGCTTCTTATCATTGCGTCCTTCGTGTGGGGCGGAGACAAATTGATCGCGCCGGTGGCGCGGTCGAGGCTCCGGTAATATCCTTCGACGGCTTCGCCATTTGATTTCACGATTTCAAGCCAGTCCATGGGATTGAGCGACCACAAGAACTCGAAAGACCCATCGAGCATCGGCCATTCGGCTTCGTCAGTCGCGCCGCGCACATATTTCTCGGGCGGCGTATCCATCGTCGCGATCTGGTGCGGATACACGGGCACGACGTAGAATTCCCATTTCCCCCTGGCGTTCTGCTTCCGGAACACGTCGACGCGCGCCATGTCGCCGCGATCGACCGTGCCGCCGTTAAGTTCGACGGCGACCTTGTCTTTTGATAAGAGCCGCACCTTGCGGATGGGGTCGCCCTTTGGCGACAGCGGCGGAGTCTTCTTGCGCTCGGCAAGCGGCGCTTCGAGCCATGCGCGCAGCGACTCCACCATTTCGTCGCGGAGTTTTCGCGGGTCCGCGATTTTGCCGTAAGGCGCCGGAACGGGGATCAGGTCAAGGTCCGCGGCGGTCAGCTTCAGCACGTCCTTGCGGATGTAAACGCGCTGTTCGCCGTCGATCTCGCGCACCTGCTTGATTGTTGCGTCGTGCGCCTTCCCTCGCGCCCGGCGCCGTTCCGCCCGGCTTACGAAGACACCGCCGCCGCCATTTTCTCCGTAGACGGCCTTTTCCACATCCATTCGAAATCCCGGCCATGGCTGCTGGACATGAAAAATGTCGTCCTGCCGGCCTTCGCGCTCACGCTGCTGGATTTCCCGGGTCATCTTCTGCAGCAGGCTTTCGGTCGTCGCCGCCAGCACAAGCGCGTCGACGGCGTGATGGCGGTCGTCTGAAACCCGCTCGCCCTGTTCATTTTTCTTCAGCCCCTCAAGCCCCCAGGCCCGGCGCAGCTTCGAAGTGACGGCGCCCGGCCGCGCGAAAACGCGCCGTTCATCGCTGTCGCCGGTCCGCCGTGCGTCGCGCGGAGGGAACATGCGCGCGAGTTCGTCCGCTAGAAGGCGCGTCACCCATTGCGTATCGTGAAGATTGCGCGCCCTGAATCGCTCCTCGATGGCCTCCGCGTTTTTCAGAAGGAAATTCCGCTTCTTCCGGCCTTTCACCTGATCCCGCGACAGACTTTCGACCCGCGCCTCATAGAGCGCCCAATCGTCCTCCGGCTTGTCAGCCGTATACCACTCATAAGGCGTGCGGCCGCGCTTTTCCTGATTGGCGCGCGTCGTGCACAGCGTCTTGTTCAAATAGGAATCGTCGCCGAACCGGCTCCAAGGCAAGATGTGATCGACCTGATAGCGCGTATCGTTGGCGGCAAATCCGTCGCCGGCGATCGGTTCGCCGCTGTAGATGCACTTCCACTGCTGTTCGAACGCGAGTTCGTAGCGCAACAGCTCGTCGTCAGTCGCGCGGCGCTTCAAAATGCCGGAAGCCTCTTCACGCCGGCGCTCCTTCTCGGCGGTGCGTTCTTCAAGACCGTCTTTTAGTTTCTTGCGTTCTTCCGCGCTCTTGCCGACGGCGCGCGCGAGCTCGATGTGAACATTGTCGATCGGACCGTGTTCCCGGACGATCGCCCGGACCTGTTTTATCGTCTCCAGAAATGCGCGGCGCGTCACGGGGCTGTTGATGTCCTTCAGCGATGTTTGCGGGCGCGCTGCGTGGTCATAGCCGGCGCGTTCGCACGCCTCCGAGTAGACAAGACCCTCCATCAGATGCGGAATGATGGCGCGGCACGCCTTCGCCGAGATATGGCCGGCGCGGGTGAACTCCCTGAATTCGCCCTGCCCGGCGGCCTCGACGAGGCGATCGGCGATAGCGGGTTCGGCGCCGGCTTCGGCCAGCCCCTGGCGGATGCTGTCAAGGTCTTCGCGGAACGAAAGCACCTCCGCAATGCGGTCAAGACGCTCGGGCGTTTTGCGTAACGATGCCCACGCCGCCTCGCCAAGCGCGTCGTGCAGCGTCTTTGTCCCTTCCGCTGCGGCGCCGGCGCGGGCGACGACATCGAGAGATTTCCCCTTCTTGTCGCCTTCTGGAACGGAGAATCTGGCGTTGGGGTCGATTTCGAGCGCCTTGCGCAGCGCTGCAAAGGTGAGCGACTTGTTGACGCCAAACAGCTTTACAGCAGCCGCGATTTCGCTGCGATTGAGGCGCCGCGCGGGGGCCCGGCCGATCGAAAGTTCAAGTGCGGTGAGGCGCGACAGGAAGCGAAAGAGTTCGAACGACGGCGACCGCCGGGCGGCGCGTTTCTCGGCCGGCTCAAAAGGACAGTCGCCGACCTTACCGTCACTATCCGGAAGCGGCCGCTGCGAGAACGCGATCTGTGCGAATCGGCTTTGCAGGTCTACCGTCATCGCGTCATTGCCGAAGCGGCGCTGCGCGGTGAAAATCGCATTCACCTCCTGCTCAAGATCGCTTCGATAAGGCGTGAGCGCGTAGTCCTTGTCGCGATTTCGCTTTCTGGCGGCGAACACCGGATCGTTTGACACCATATCGCCGAAGGACCGGTATTGCGCGAGCTTCTCGCTCGTCTTCGCCATGTCCTTTTTCATTTTCGAAGTTTCGTCGGCGGCGTTGCCGGCGACAGTTTTCGCGTTTGAACGGAACCCGCGATGACGGGCGATATGCCCGAGAACAGCGGCGCATTCCGGCGGCGACAGCTTCCGCTCCAGCGCGGCGGAGCGCAGAGCCCACGGGGAGTGCGGCGCGGCCGACTGCGCCGCTGCATGAAGCGCATCGCGATCTGAAGATGAAAGAAGGCCGTAATCGACGAGGAGTTTGCGCGCGGCGTTCATCCGCTGGCGGCGCCTCCTGATGATGCGGCGCTGGCCTCGCGCCAGCCGGCGCCCGGCGCTTTTGGGCTCGCCGGTCTTTTCGACGAGCGGCGCGTCGAAACACCGGACGCCAGCGGCGATCAGCCGTCCGTTTTCGACATCCAGCACCCCCCAACCGCAAGAGGCGATGCCGACGTCAAGTCCAAGCACCCGTTCCGGCATTTTCCCTCGCATTTTATCATCGGCGAAGGGGAGTATTGACAACCGGGTGTCGACATTCAATCATGATCAATACTGGGAAGTCGGTAGGAAAGCCACGGCAAAGTAGTTTACCTACTGCAGGATGACCCCGTTCGGGAAACCGGACGGGGGATTCCTTTTGGGGCCTGCCTAAGTCATTTTACTTACCAAGCGCGCTCGGCCGGTCCAGCGTCGGCTTTCTTGATGAAGCCGTCGGGGTCTTGCGGCGATTTCGACTTGCCGCAGCTGTCGTCGTTCAGGCCGCGCGCCAGCGGCCAATTCACGCATTTTCACAAGCCGGCGACCGCCGTTGCGCAAGGCGAAAATGCGGCCCCTTCTGTGACATGGTTCACAGGCGCGGGCCGCGCGCCATGCGAAGCTGCCCCGGGGGCAAGGGCTTTTTCGATCAGGATATGAACTGAATCGGCGCTGGCGCGTTCGCGCCACACTTGGCGAGGCTGCCCGCAATTCAGCCCTGCGGCGGCCTTTCGCGCGGTCCTTGCGGACCGGGCGGCAGCCAGCCAGCGCCGAAGGTGTCCCGGCGGCGGATAGTCGCCCAACGAAACCGCTCCGTCGGGACGCCAAAGGCGCGGGGGCCCGCTTGGGGGAGGGGCTTCCGCGCCTTGCTTGCCTTGCGCTCTTTGGCAGGCGGCGCGGCGCCGCTATGGTCCGCGAATCGCAATTCGGGGTCTTCGTCATGAGCCGCCGCTTCGCCGCCGCCGCCGCCGTGCTTTGCTTATTGGGAGCGGCGAGCGCTGAGCCGCCCTCGGCGATATTCGAAGATTACTGGAAGACCGCGCTTGAAGAGGATCCTTTCGCCGCAACGAGCGCTGGCGTCAGCGATTATGATGACCGCGTCCCGGGCGTCGCGCCCGCCGATCAGGCGCGCCGCCTCGACCAGGCGAAAGC
>DNZB01000192.1:7673-13328 GCA_003506635.1 Parvularcula sp. | reverse complement strand
GCGACGAAGAACGCGACCTACAAAGACGTGAAGACCGGAACGACCGGCCACGCGGAAGCGATCCGCATCCTCTACGATCCCGCGAAAACGAGCTACCGCGCGCTCCTTGAATTTCTCTTCCAGATCCACGACCCGACGACCGAGGGCCGGCAGGGCAATGATGTCGGCTCCCAATACCGCTCGGCGATTTTTTATCTCGATGCGGAGCAAAAGGCGGACGCCGAAGCGGTCATCGCCGCCGTCGACGCCTCAGGCAAATGGCCGGGCAAAGTCGTGACGCAAGTGGAGCCGGCGGGCGAATGGTGGACGGCCGAGGAGTATCATCAGGATTATCTCGTCAAATATCCTGACGGCTACACCTGCCATTTCATCCGGCCAGCCTGGAAATTGTAGCGGGCGCTTTCAAATCCGCGTCGATCTCTTCAAGGCGCGCGCGCATCAAGGCGCCGACCGCGTCGAGCGAGAGCCGTTCCCGGACGCGCGCCTGAGCCCGCCGGCCGAGCGCGGACCGCAGCTCCGTCGAGGCGGCGAGCTCTTTCAGCGCGCGCACCGCGTCATCGACGCGCGGCTCCGCCCAATGCGCGCCCTCGGCATGCGGATAGTCGCCGGGCTTTACGGGAACGAGATCGTAGCCGACGATCATCGCCGTCGTCTCGTCCGTAAAGTCCATATTGCCGGAATAGCCGGTGACGACCACGGGCTTTCCAAGCGCCATGAACTCCGCGACGCCGAGCCCGAAACCCTCCGCCCGGTGCAGCGAGAGATAGATGTCCGCGCTCGCCTGCAAGGCCGCGATGTCGGCGGCGCAAAGCACCTCGTCAATGACGACGATGTTCGCCGCCCCGTCGATCATCTCGCGGATCTGACGGCGCGCGCCGTCGACATGCTTGCCGCCATGCGTCTTCAGGACGAGCAGCGGCCCGCCGGGCGCGTCCGGAAAAGCCGCGCGAAAAGCGGCGACGGCGGCGGCCGGATTCTTGCGCGCGATATAGGAATTGAGATCGAGATTGGCGAACACCGCCAGGCGGTCTTCCGGAAGCCCGAAGCGCGCCCGGTCCGGCGCCGCGCCGGCGCCGTTCGTCGCCGGATGCGGCGCGACGCGCACCGGCTTGTTCGTCCGCTTACGGATCGCTTCGGCGGTGAACGAACTCGGCGTCCAGATTTCGTCGACGAGGTCGAAGGCCGGCGTCCAGACTGACGGAAACTGCGACAGCTCCCACGCCCAATAGCCGATGTGATAGGCGCCCTGAAGGCGATGGGGGTCGAAGAACTTGCCGAACAGCGCGATCTGGTCGGCGTTGACATGGCTGAGCGCGATGCGGCGCGGCAGCGTCGCCGGGTCGTCGTCGGCCCAGTCGATCGTCTCCTTGAAGACGCCTTGGGTGCCGATCGCGAAGGTGTTCGCGTCGACGCCCGCCGCCTTCAGCGCCAGCGCGCTTCGGCGCGCGCCCTCGCCGACGCCGGTCTCCGCGCGGAAATAGCCGTAAAGATCGACGCCCGGGCGGCGCGCCCGGTCGATGCGCCCGTCCGCGGGCGCGATCGTCGGACCCTTGCGCGCCTCGTCGGCGTCGATCGCGCTGTCGACGTTGATCAGCGCCTTGCGGGCCTTCATGCGCACCGCGGCGGGCAGCCCGTCATAAGCCGCGCGCAGCATCGGCGCGCCGCGATAGATCGAGCGCACGAGCGGACGCAGCGACGCGCGCAATCCTGTCGGCCCCGGCGCGGCGGCGGGCGCCGGCGGCGCGTTCCGCGCGTCGGCGCGCTCGACTTCACGCGCGACCGCGCGCCGCGCGGGGGCAAGGCACGCCTCTGGCGCGTCGTGCTCTTTCGGCGCCGATGACAAGAACCAGTGCGCGAAATTGCGCCGCCCTTCATATTCCGAAAGCGGAAAGAGGTCGTGCAAATCCTTGCGCCCGAGATAGATCTCATACATCAGGCGCGTGACCGGAAAATCCTTCGCGCCGTCATGCGCGATCGGCGCAAGCGCGTTGAAAAGCTCATACCGCGGGCGGAACGCGCGCTCGCGGCTGGTGATGCGCGCGTGGTTCGACTTCGCATAGATCTTGCGCATCTCCGGCGTGATGCGCCGGCCGTCGCTGAACCGGTCGAAGGCGTAGGGCGTCTTGCGCCAGGTCTCGTGCCCGTGCCGGTCAAGCGCGGCGAGATAGTCCGTCAGCAGCGCCCGCGCCGGTCCGAGATCGGCGACGGTGAAGCGGTTCTGGTGCTTTGAAAAAACGCTCGCATCGCCCGGCGTGACGCCGCTGAAATGAAAAAAAGTCAGCGGCGCCCCGCCCGCCGTCCAGCCCGCGGCCGTCTTCGCGACGCGCCGGTGCTTGAAATTCCAGTAAGCGACATTGCAGCCGGGATCGCGCAGGATGAACGCATCGTCGCAGAACGCGGGCGCGAAATCGGCGAGGCGCTGATCGACGAAAAGGCCGTTTTCAAGATCGACGACGCATTTCGTCTCGCATTCGCGCGCCCACCATTCGACGAAGCGGCGCGCCCCCGGCCGGTTCGCAAAGGCGCCGAAGCCGAGATTGTAAACGCCGGTGCGCAGAATCTGAATATCATCCGGGTGAAAATCATCGCCGAGCGGCTCCAGCAGATGCGGCGTCAGCACGCAGTCCGCCCCGCGCGCAAGCGCCTCCTTCACGGCGGTCAGGGGGCGGAGGAAATAGAGGTCGGGGTCGAGATAGACCGCGGCGTCGAAACCGCGCCTGTCCCAGAGATCGAGGACGCAGAACGGCTTGATCGCGGTGTTGAACTCCATGACCGTATAGCGCAGCGCCATGTCCCACATGGCGGGCATGGCGATGTCGGCGACCGGCGCGACCTTCACGTCGGGGGCGAGGTCGAGCCCGTCGGCATCGTCAGCGAGATAGATGAAAAAGTCCGCCGACGGGTCGGCCGCGAGGAGCGATTCCCGCAGCGTCAGCGCGTAAGCGAGGTAATTGCGCGAACAGATGGTGAAATGCGCGATCTTCATCCGCGGAACAGAGCCTCCTTTTTCGGGTAGACGTCGCGCGCGGCGTAAGTCCGAAGAATCGTGTCGCGCGCCGCCTTGCGCATCTCCGCATGATCGGCGCGCCGCTCCAGCGCGTCGCACACGACCTCCGCGATTTTTTCGGGCGCGCGGAACGGCGCAAGGCGGCCGTTGACGCCGTCCCTTATCAGTTCCCGCACCGGCTCGGTGTCCGACCCCACGACGAGACAGCCGGCGCTCATCGCCTCCATCATCGACCAGGACAGCACGAAAGGCACGGTCAGATAGACGTGTACAGAAGACGCTTGCAGCACTTTCAGATAGGCGGCGCGCGGCAGGAGGCCGGTGAAGTGCAGACGCTGCATGTCGAACTGGCCGCTCGTCAGCGCGCGCTTTTTGAAACTGTCGCCCTCCCCCAGTTTCTTGCCATAGGCGACGCGGTCCTCGCCGACGACGACGACATGCGCCTTCGGGCGGCGTTTCATGACGATTTCCATCGCCGCCATGAATTCGGGAAACCCGCGATAAGGCTCCATGCCGCGCGCGACATAGGTGACGATCTCTTCCGCCTCCGACAGGTCGAGCCCTTCGAGTTTCAGCGTCGCGCCCGGCAATGGCGCATAGGTGTCGGTCAAGATGCCGTCATGGATCGCGACGAGCCGGTCCTTGAACCGGTCCGGAAATTGCGCGCGCTGCCATTCGGTCGGCGCGACGCCGACATCGCAGGCTGCGAGGTCGGCGAGGATCGGCGCGTTGCGCGCGCGCGTGCGGCAAAGCTCGTCATCGCTTTGCGGCTCGCCCGTCAAGAACGCGACGTCGGCGCCGTTCGGCTGATAATACCATTCGAAATAGCCGACATAGCGCGCGTCGGGCCACACATCTTTCAGGAACATGCCCGGCCCCCATCCCGAATGCGCGACCATCACGTCAGGATTGTATCCCTTTCGCTTCAGCTCGAAACACGCGCGCGCCACCGCCTGGCCGTTAATGACCGCCTTCTCGAACGTGCCGGCGTAAGGGTGGACGCCCTTGGTGATTTCGCGGTGCGGGGCGTAGTTGAAGGTTTTTATGGTCGGATGTCTGGCGTTCTTGCGCGCGGTGCCGAAGACCGCCTCCCAGCCTTTGGCCGCGAGATATTCCCCGATCGGCCCGAACTGCGCCGGGAAATTGTCGTGCACGAAAAGAATCCGCATCGAGGCCGTCATTCCTCGCGCATGGAGCGCGACAGGGCGTCTGTCAACGGCTTCAGAAGATAGCTGATGGCCGGGCGCGCGCCGGTCTTGATGAAGCTTTCAACCGGCATTCCGGGAACCAGCGCCTGATTCTTGAGGATGCGATCAAGCTCCGCCTCCGGCGGCAAGTCGATCAGCACAAGGAAGTAGGGTTGGCCCGTCGCCTTGTCGACGATGTTGTCGGCGGAGACATGGCGCACGACGCCGGTCGCTTCGGGCGTCGTGCGCGCGTTGAACGCGGAAAAGCGCAAGACGGCCTCTTGCCCCGCGCGCACCTTGTCGACGTCGCGCGGCGCGATCTGCGCGGCGACGAGGAGGCCCGCGCTGCTTTTCGGCACGATCTCCATGACGGGGGCGCCCGGCGCGATGACGCCGCCTTTCGTGTGGACCGCAAGGCCGAGCACGACGCCTGCCTCCGGCGCCCGGATTTCGGTGCGGCGAAGCGCGTCGAGCGCGGCGATGCGGCGCTCGATGAGGCCGGCGATTTCAACCTCGACTTCCTCCGCTTCCTTGATCGCATCCTCGCGCGATTTCTGCTTCAGACGCTCGATCTCAAGTCTGGCTTCGGAAATGACGCTTTGCGATTCCGCGACCGAGGCGACGAGCGCGCCTTGCCGGCCCGATATCGCTTCTTTCTCCCGCTCCAGCTCGCGCACGCGCGTCAATGGCGCAAAACCTTCCGCGTAGAGGCGTTTGACGCCTTCAAGTTCGTCGGCGATCAGCTTTCCCTGCGCCTTCAGCGAGCGGATTTGCGTATTGGCGCCGTCGATCCGCGTCCCTGATTGGACGATCCGCTCCTCAAGGAGCGAGACTTGCGTCGCTTTCGTCTGCTCGCGCGCGGCGAGGAGGTTTTTCTGGCCCTCAAGCTGCGCTGAATAATCAAGATCGTCAGGGGCGAGCCTGAAGGCGCGGCTGTCCGCCGGTATTTCGGAAAGGCCGTCGCGCTCGGCGAGGAGGCGCGCCTGGCGCGCGATGCGCTCGGCGAGCTGTTCGGAAAGCAGCGCGGCGTTCGCCTTCGGCACCACCGCGTCAAGGCGGATGAGCACGTCGCCCGCCGCCACCGCCTCGCCTTCCCTGACGAGGATTTCCGAGATGACGCCGCCTTCAAGGTGCTGGATCGCCTTGCGGTTCGTTTCAACGCTGATGCGCCCCGGCGCGATCACCGCGCTGTTGATCGGGGCGAGGATCGACCACAGGAGAAGTCCGCCGAACACGGCGGCGACGGTGATGAGGCCGATCCGGCTGAACCGGCCGGCGTCGTCGATCGCGGGCGAGTCAGCTTCTGGTCGCTTGAGCATTCGGTTCCGTTTCCGGGGCCTTGCGCGCCCCGCCGCCCGGCGTAACGCCGATCGCCTGCACGCGGCCGGGCGCGATCTTGTTCAGCACGTCATCGCGCGGCCCGAAAGCGCGCGTTTCGCCGTCGACGAGCATGAGGAGCTT
>DNZB01000192.1:4102-7334 GCA_003506635.1 Parvularcula sp. | reverse complement strand
GCGTTCGACAGCGCCGCTTCGCCTTCCGCGTCGAGGTTCGAGTTCGGTTCGTCGAGAACCACCAGCGCCGGATCGCCATAAAGCGCCCGCGCCAGTCCGATGCGCTGGCGCTGGCCGACGGAAAGGCGGGCGCCGCGTTCGCCGATTTCGGTTTCAAAGCCGTCGGGCAGGGCGAGGATCATCTGCATCGCGCCCGCCGCCGTCGCCGCCTTGATGACCGCCTCGTCCGAGCGGTCGGCGCGGAAGCGCGCGATGTTTTCCGCGATCGTGCCCTGAAAGAGTTCGGATTCCTGCGGCAGATAGCCGATATGGCGCCCGACTTCCTCGCGGTTCCAGGTCATGAGATCGGCGCCGTCAAGCCTGACTTCGCCGGAGATCACGCGCTCAACGCCGACCATGGCGCGCGCCAGCGTCGATTTTCCAGCGCCCGAAGGGCCGATGACGCCAAGCGCCTCGCCCGGCGTCGCTTCGACGCTGACGCCTTTCAGAACCGGCTTTTTCGCGCCGGCCGGCTGGCAATAGACGCGGTCGAGCCGCAAGGCGCCCTTCGGGGCTGGAAGCGAGATCTTGTCGGTTTCTTTCGGCGCGCTTTCGAGGAAGGATTTGAGGCGCCTCCACGCCGCGATCGACGTGCCGAACAGGCGCCATTGCCCGATCGCGCTTTCAACAGGGGCGAGCGCGCGCCCCGCGATGATCGAGGATGCGATCATCGCGCCCGGCGTCACTTGCCCGAACACGGCGAGGAGCGCGCCGACGCACAAGATCAGCGATTGCAGAAGCATGCGCGTCGCTTTCGTCGCCGCGGCATAGGCGTTGATGCGGTCGCTCGCCTGCGATCCGGAATCGGAGGATTTCGCGGCGTGGCCCGCCCAGATGCGCTGCAAGGCGGCGCGCATTCCCATCGCGTCGGTCGCAGCGGCGTTGCGCAAGATGCCGCTCATCGCCGCGTCGCTCGCCGATTGCGCCTCAAGCGCGGCCGCGAGCGCGGCGCGCGACTGGCGTTCATTAAGGATCGCAAGGGCGATCAGCGCCGTCGCGCCAAGCACGGCGACAAGGCCCAGCGCCCAGTGCATCAGGAACACGAGAAAGAGAAAGACCGGCGTAAAGGGCGCGTCGAAAAACGCCAGCATCGCCTGGCTGCCTATGGTCTGGCGCAGCGTCTTCAGATCCTTCAGCGGCGTTTCGCCGGCCTGCGTCGTTGAAATGCGCGCCGCATCGACGCCTGCCGAAAAGGCGCGCGGGGAAAGAACGGCGTCGAACCGCGCCGCCGCCCGCGCGACGAGCGCGGTGCGCGCGAATTCAAGAACGCCGTAAGCCGCGAAAAGCCCGACGACGAGCAGCGTCAGCACTGCGAGCGTCGAAACGCTTCGGCTCGCCAGCACGCGGTCGTAAAGCTGCAGCATGTAGATCGGGCCCGTGAGCACGAGCAGGTTCGAGGCAAGCGAAAACCAGGCGGCCTGCGTCAAAGGCGGGCGCGCGGCCTCGATCGCCGCGCGCGCCTCCTCCGGCAATGTCGTCTTCGGCTTCGCGTTCAACCTGCTGGCCCTCCCGGGGCCCGATTGGTTACCAACTCAATACTAACCAAAACTGACCGGGGCCATCCGGCCGCGTTCAGGACCGCTTCCCTCCCCGGAAAAGGCGGGGAAGTCCGCTCCTTCCCCTTTAGCTCACCACCGCCCGGTCGGTGACCCGCCGCCAGGTCGACCCGTCCGAAAAGGCGAGGACCGGCCCGCCCGCCTCGTCAGACACAAAGGCGATCTGCCCGGCGCCGGCGCTGGCCGCCGGCAGCGCCGCCTTGGCGTATCCCTTCACCTTGACCGGCCCTTCGACATCAAGGGCGCAGACGGGCGCCGCCGTCCCGCCGACTTTTGTCTTCAGCGCCAGCCGGTCGATGAAGGTCGCCGCGTTGGCGCTGAACTGGTGGTTCAACGCCGAGCTGTTATTGGCCTGGTGGATGTCGAGGCTTGCAAGGCCTGTGGTCGCCGTGTCGCGGAACATGCGGACTTTGGCTTGCGATACGCCGTCTTCGACCGCCACCGAAATGTCGAGAAGCGCCTGCCCCGGCGCGCGATGGATGATCTTCGACTGCAAGCTGTTGAGATATTGAACGACAAGATCGGCCGCTCCGCTCTCGGAAAGGCGCAATCCCGGATCGTTCCCTTGCACGTCGAGCGCGAAGGCGGCGCTGGTGCGGCCGACGCCGACATTGGCGGTCGCCTTGTCGATGTAGAGCGCTGTCTTGAAGGCGGCGCCGTCGGCGCTGACTTTCACCACCAGATCATCGCTGCCGACAAGGCCAAGCTCGGCACGGGTCGAGGCTGCGGTCTGCCAAAGGAGCGAGGCGGTTCCGGCAGGCCCCGCCTTGTCGATCTTGACCTGCACGCCGCCGCCGCCCGGGGTCACGTCGTCATGATGGAAAAGCACCGCATCCGATTTGACCGCCAGGCGGTTCGTCGTGTCGGCCGTCGTATTGACGCCGAACGACGCCGCGCCGCCGGCCGGCGCGTTCCAAAGCGTCCCGTCAAAGACGCGCAGCGCGCCCTCATCCTCGACGAAGGCGCTAAAGCCGGCGCGCGGCGCGATCGCGCTCCAGGCGCCGTCCTGGAAGGCGGCGATCGATCCCGCCGGGAACAGGCTCCAGTCAGCGCCCGAGGACGCGGCCGGAAGAATATAGACGTCGCCTTCGTCGGGCGCCGCCGGTTGCGCCGGCGCCGTCGCCGATTTGACGGAGAGCTGCACCAGCGCGTCAAGGCGCCGGAACGATTCATTGGCGGTGACGTGCTTCTGGGCTTGCTGGGGCTGGATATAGGCAAGGCCGAGGCGCGGCGAGGTCTGCATGGCGTCGATACTCCTTTGATACGCAACAATGCGGCGGGGAGCATCATAAGGCCGCCGCAAGGGAGGGGGACGGATTTTTGTTTCGTATGCATATCATCAGCTTAGATGGTTAACGGCCGTTTTCGCGCATTTGGGGCGGCGCGAGGGCGAAGGTCGCGATTTTGGGGTCTCCTCCGTATAAAGACTAATGATCCGCGGGGCTTGCAACGACGATCGCGGCGGAGAACGGCGCGCTTCCTTCCCTCCCTTGAAAAGGGAGGGCGTGAGCCCCCGGCCGCGAAGCCGCCTGTCCTGGGCGAACGGGAGGGTTCACGATGCCGGCTTGAGAGTGTGAACCCTCCCTTTCGAGCAAGGACGCGTTCGAAGGCGAACGCGTGCGCGAAAGCCCTCCCTT
>DNZB01000192.1:0-3857 GCA_003506635.1 Parvularcula sp. | reverse complement strand
CGCGTGCGCGAAAGCCCTCCCTTTTCAAGGGAGGGAGGGAGGGCGGCCTTCCGGTTACTTCACGCTGATGCGTCCCAGCGGACTCGTATTCGACTTCGACACCGACGCCGGCGAGCCGTAGATTTCAATCTTGCCGACGCCGGCGATTTCGGCGTTGGCGCTTTCGCTGGCGTAAACGCTGGCGCCGCCGACGCCGGAGACCTCGACATCGACCGTGCGGCATTGAAGCTCCCTCGCCTCAAGATCGCCGACGCCGGAGACTTCCGCCTGAAGCGCGTCGCAGGCTCCGGAAAGCTTCAAGTCGCCGACGCCCGAAATATCGACGCTGAACGGCCCGCCGGCGATCCCTTGCACGGAACCGTCGACGACGCCCGCCGCCTCGACGCCGACGAGCGTCGGCATGCTGACCGTCGCCGTGACGCCGCGGCGGATGAGCTTGCGCCCCACCCGGCCTTCATTGCGCGCGGTGTCGAGGACAAGTTTGCCGCCAACGACCTCGGCGCGCACCTTGTCAAGGTCGCTGGCGCGGCCCGAAAGCGTCAAGGAATAATCGCCGCCGACCGTCGCGTCGAGTTCGACGACGCCGGCGATGTCGATGCGGTCGAAATCCGCGACCTCGATCGCGCGCGTTTCATCCGCGCCGCGGTCGCGCTCGCTGACATCGGTCAAATCGCCCCAAGCGACCTTCAGCGCCGTCGCCGCGATCGCGCCCGCGAGCAGCAGTCCGATCACAAACCCCAGGAAAATTTTCATGCGCCCCTCCCTTGCCCTCTCGCTTCAATACACCTTGATCTCCGAGAAGAACCCGCCGCGCTTGTCGACCAATTTCGGCGAGCCGTAGACCATGACGCCGCCCATGCCGGAAACTTCCGCCGAGACCGCCTCGCTCGCATAGACGCGCGCTTCGCCGACGCCGGCGACCTTCACATCCACCGTCTTGCACTGAAGCGATTGCGCATCGACTTCGCCGACGCCGGAAACGCGCGCCGTAAGTTTTTCGCATTCGCCGGCGATGTTGACCTCGCCGACGCCGGAGAGATCGAGCTTGAAATGATCAGATCTGACGCCGCTGACGTCGGCGTCGGCGACGCCCGAAACGGAGATGCGATGGAGCGCGGGCATCGTCACCACAGCCTTGACGCCTTTGTGCCCGCCCTTGATCCGCTTCTTCGCGCCGAGCACCAGCGCGCCGTTTTTGAGCGTCGCCTCGACGCGCTCCATTTCTTCGGGAGGTCCGGAAAGTTCGATCGAGAAATCTTCCCCGACGATGACATCAAGCTCATAGGCGCCGCCGATTTCGATCGCATCGAAATCGCGGAAGTCGAGCGTTCTTGAACTCCTCGACTCCGCTGATGCGCAACCGGAAATTGCGCCGATCAGCGCGGCGGTCGCCAGCAAGATTCTCAAATCCGTTTTCCTTTCGAAGCCCGCGCCGGGCGGTACTCATCGCTTTTCCTTTTAGGCGCGCCAGGTCAGCCGCGAAATCCGGCCCGACGCGCAAGGCTTTCGGGCGGGCGATTCCGCGCCGGAGATCGCGCCGGTCGCGACATCACGGCGAATTGTTACTGATAATCACTTGCAAGCTCACTGGCGGGCTGCTAGGTCGCTTTTGCGAAGCATTCGCAAGTAGATGATTTCTTCGAAGAGGGCGGGCGATGACGACGAAACTTGGGAAATTGCTATCCGGAACGGCGGCGGCAAGCATTCTGGCGTTTGCCGCGGGCGCCGCCCGGGCGCAGGGCGAAACGCCGTTCGACATCGCCATGATCGACGACCAGATCATCGTCACCGGCGAGCGCGCCGCCTACGCCAACGCCCGCACGACAAGCGCGACCAGGACGGACACCGCGCTGATCGACATTCCGCAGTCGATTTCCGTCATCAACCGCGACCTGATCGACGATCAGGCCTTCCGCTCGCTCGCCGATCTGTCGCGCTATGTGCCGGGCCTCGGCTTCGGTCTTGGCGAGGGACATCGCGACGCGCCGGTGTTGCGCGGCAACCAGTCGACTGCCGACCTCTTCATCGACGGCGTGCGCGATGACGCCGAATATTTCCGCGACTTTTACAATGTCGAGCGCGTTGAAGTCCTGAAGGGGCCGAACGCGATGATTTTCGGGCGCGGCGCCGGCGGCGGTCTGATCAATCGCGTCACCCGCAAGGCGGATTTCAAGGACGTGCGCGAGATTGCGCTCGGCGGCGGACAGTTCGCCTCGGGCCGCGCGGGCGCCGACATCGGCGGCGCCGTCAGCGACAACGCCGCGCTGCGGCTGAACGCCTTCTACGAAAATTCCGCCAGCCATCGCGACTTCGTCGGGCGTGAGCTTTTTGGAATAAATCCGACCGGCGCGCTGCGCCTCGGGGAGGCGACGACGCTTCGGCTTTCCTATGAATATGTCAGCGACCGCCGCGAAGTCGACCGCGGCGTTCCCTCGCTGAACGGGCGGCCGGTCGGCGGCGATCGCAGCGCCTTTTTCGGCAATCCCGACGCAAGCCGCACGACTTTCGACCGCCACGCCGTCGTCGCGAGTCTGGAGCGCTCTTTTTCGGACCTGCTGTCGTTCCGCAACAGTCTTTCGCTCGCCCGGAACGACAAGTTCTACGCCAACGCCTTCGCCGGCGGGCCGGTCGCTCCAAACGGCGACGTGCCGCTGATCTCCTACGCCTCGTCGCAGGACCGGGACAGCCTCTTTAATCAGTCGGACTTCATCTTGAAGTTCGCCGCAGGCCCGTTCGCGCACACGGTCCTGATCGGCGCGGAGGTCGGCCTTCAGGACACGGAGAATTTCCGCACGCCCAACAACGCCAACGGCGTCGTCAACATCGCCGCGCCGACGACCTTCGCGCCGGGCGTCTTCACCGGCGTGCAGAACGACAATCAGGTCGACCTGAACGTCGTCGGCGTTTACGTGCAGGACCAGATCGAGATCGGCCGCCATTTCCAGCTCATCGGCGGCGCGCGGTTTGACCGTTTCGACCTTGAATTCGACGACCGGCGGCCCGGGCAACCGGACTTCGCGCGCGTCGACGGCGTCTTTTCTCCGCGCGGCGGCGTCGTCTTCAAGCCGGTTGACGACGTCGCGCTGTATTTCAGCTACGCGAAATCGTTTCTTCCCCAGTCCGGCGACCAGTTCAGCACTCTGACCGCGACGCTCGCCGCGCTTGAGCCCGAAATTTTCGAAAATCTTGAAATCGGCGCGAAGTGGAACATCACCAGTCGCCTTGAATTCGCCGCCGCGCTCTATCAGCTTGACCGTGAGAACACGCGCGCAGTCGATCCTGTCACCTTGCTGACGGCGCTGACAGGCGCGCAGCGCACTGAGGGCGTTGAGGCCTCGCTGACGGGTTCGCTGACCGACAAATGGGAGATCGTCGCCGGCTACGCCTATCAAAACGCCGAAATCACCTCCGCGACGACAGCCGCTCCGGCGGGACGCGCGCTGGCGCTGACGCCGGAGCATTCCTTCTCCTTGTGGTCGACCTATCAGGTCCTGCCGCGCTGGCGCGTCGGGGCGGGCGTCATCCATCAGGGCGACCGCTTCGCATCGCTTTCAAACGCCGTGACGCTGCCGGACTTCACGCGCGTCGATGCGGCGGTCTATTACACGCTGAGCGAAAGCATCGATCTTCAGGTCAATGTCGAGAATATCGGGAACACGCACTACTTCCCGACCGCGCATAACGACAACAACATCCTGCCCGGCGCGCCGCGAAACGTGCGCGCGAGCCTGACGGCGCGGTTTTAGGGTACAGGAGCTACCCTCACCCCGGGGCGGAGCGAAGCGGAGCACAAGGGGTCCATCTCCCGAACGGCGCCGCATCGCGCGCGGGCAATTCAGGAGATGGTCCCCGGATCG
>DNZB01000386.1:3007-3177 GCA_003506635.1 Parvularcula sp. | reverse complement strand
CGGAGCAGTTCCTCAGCCGGCCAGTCGAGGCGCGCCTTGTCCGAGGCGTCCCATTCGGCGTCGACCTGCCGCCTGAACGCGTCGATCGTGTCGCTGGCGACGAGAATCTTGATGCGCGCCTTGTATTTGTTGTCGCGCCGGCCGCGCGCGTTATAGACCCGCAAGATCGC
>DNZB01000386.1:661-2680 GCA_003506635.1 Parvularcula sp. | reverse complement strand
AGGGCGTGCGGCCCAGACCGCCGCCGACGATGACTTCAAAGCCGCGCTCGCCCTTGTCGTTGCGATGAAGCCGGAGGCCGATATCGTGGACGCGCGCCGCCGTGCGGTCGTTGTCGCTCGCCGTCACGGCGATCTTGAATTTGCGCGGCAGGAATGAAAACTCCGGATGCAGCGTCGACCATTGCCGGATCGCCTCGCTGAAAATGCGCGGGTCGTCGACTTCATCGGCGGCCGCGCCGGCGAAGGGGTCAGAAGTGATGTTGCGGATGCAGTTTCCGGAAGTCTGGATCGCGTGCATTCCGACATCGGCGAGTTCGGCGAGAATGTCGGGAACGTCGACGAGCGCCGGCCAGTTGAACTGGATGTTCTGGCGCGTCGTGAAATGGCCGTAGCCTTTGTCATAGACGCGCGCGATATGCGCGAGCTTTCTGAGCTGGCGCGACGAAAGCGCGCCGTAGGGAACTGCGACGCGCAGCATGTAGGCATGGAGCTGGAGATAAAGGCCGTTCATCAGCCGCAGCGGCTTGAACTCGTCTTCGGTGAGCGCGCCGGAAAGGCGGCGCGCGACCTGTCCGCGGAACTCCGCGACGCGCTCGCGCACCAGCGTCTCGTCGAAATGATCGTACCGGTACATCAGGCGGCTCCGAGATCGAGGCGTTTTTCAACGCGGGCGACCCACGCCCTCACCTTGGGGTACGCGTTCAAATCGAAGCCGCCCTCATGCGCGAGGCGCGTATAGGCGACGAGCGCGATGTCGGCGAGCGTGAAAGCCGGTCCGGCGATGAAGGTTTCATCCGTCAGCTGATCTTCCATCCGTGCGAGCGCCGCGAGCCCGCGTTCCATCAGTTTCGGATCAATCTCTTCGTCCGCCCTTTTCAGATAGGTCTTGTGAAACCGCCGCACGGCGATATAGGGCTCGTGGCTGTACTGCTCCCAGAACAGCCATTCATAGGCTTTCGCGCGGGCGAACCCCTTGTCCGGGATCAGGCCGCCGCCGTGTTTTTCGGCGAGATAAAGAATGATCGCGTTGGATTGCGCGAGCGCCTTGCCTTTCGGCGTGACGAGGAGAGGAACCTGACCGGCGGGATTGAGCGCGAGAAATTCGCTGGTGCGCGTTTCGCCCTTGAGCACGCCGGTCTCGACCCATTCGTAGGGAAGGCCGAGCAGGTCGGCGGTCCATTTCACCTTGAGGCAATTGCCGCTGACGCCGTCGCCATGAATTCTATAGCCGCTCATCTTGCGCCTCCGCCTGTTTGCCGAGATCGCGGCGCACGGTCGGACCGTTGCGGCGGATGGTTTCGCGCAGCGCTTCGCGCCCGGCGGGGCCTTGCGCATTCGCTTCGATCAGATAGGCGCCGGCGACGACCGTCGGCTGCGCGGCGACGGAGGCGAGCGCCGCAGGCGCGTCTTCATCCGTATAAAGAGCGGCGGCTTCGTACCGTTCGACGAGCGCGCCGTCCGCGCCCAGCCAGACGACGGCGCCGTCCGATAATCTGTTGGCGGTGACGGCTTTCATGCGGCGTTCCGCAACGCCGGCGCGATGTCGTCGATGAGAGCGCCGTTCGCTTTCGCCGCGACCTCGCCGATGACGAGAACAGCGGGCCCGGCGACGCCGCCGTCGCGCACGAGGCGCGCGAGTTCGCGCAGCGTTCCTTTCAGGATCTTCTGATCCGCGCGCGTTCCGTTTTCGATGACCGCGACTGGCGTCGATGCGGCGCGGCCGTTCGCGATGAGACGCTGCGCGATCGCCGCCGCTTTGTCGACGCCCATATAAACGACGAGCGTATGGCCGAGCGCGGCGAGCGCCGCCCAGTCAAGGTCCGGGTCGCGATCGCCCTTCGCGTGGCCGGTGACGAAGGTGACCGCCTGCGATGCGTCGCGATGGGTCAAGGGCATTCCCGCCGCCGCCGCGCAGCCGAGCGCCGCCGTGACGCCCGGCGTCGCGAAGACGGGGATTCCGGCGGCCTTCACCGCCGCCAGTTCTTCGCCGCCGCGCCCGAAAATGAAGGGGTCGCCGCC
>DNZB01000386.1:0-341 GCA_003506635.1 Parvularcula sp. | reverse complement strand
TCCTGCGGCGCGGCGTGATCTGCCTTCGCCTTGCCGACATAAAGGCGCAGCGCATCGCGGCGCGCGAGGTTCAGGACGCCTTCGCCGACCAGCCGGTCATAAAGAATGACGTCGGCGTCCTGGATGAGGCGCAAGGCTTTCAGCGTCAAAAGCTCAGGATCGCCGGGCCCCGCCCCGACGATGTGAACGACGCCCTCCGGTTTCTCCGTCTGCGGACGATTGAGCGCGGCCGCCGTCGCCGCGCGCGCGCCCGCTTCGTCGCCGGCAAGGAACGTCTCCGCGATCGGGCCGTCGAAGAACCGCTCCCAGAAGGCGCGCCGGCGCGGCGCGGCGATCCTCGC
>DNZB01000305.1:8866-11949 GCA_003506635.1 Parvularcula sp. | reverse complement strand
ATCGCCGAAATCCGCCGGCTTAGCCCTGAAGTCAGGTTTGTCGGCTGCGGCGGCCCCCTTATGGCGCGCGAAGGCTTTCAGTCCCTTTTCGACATCGCGCCGCTATCGGTTATCGGCTTCCTCGATGTTCTGCGCGCCGCGCCCGCCGCCTATCGCTTCGCCGACGCGCTCGCCGAAGCAGCGCTGCGCGAGCGGCCTGACATCGCGGTCCTGATTGACGGCTGGGCCTTTTCGCGGCTGCTGGCCGTGCGCCTCAGGAAATTGCCGCCCGGAACGACGCTTGTGAAGCTTGTCGCGCCGCAAGTGTGGGCGTCGCGCGCGGGCCGCGTAAAGTTCGTCAAAGACCATTTCGACGCTGTTCTCTGCCTCCTCCCGTTTGAGCCGCCCTACTTCGCGCGCGCGGGCGTACGTGCGGAGTTCATCGGCAATCCGAACTTTCAGGCGGCCTGGCGTTCGCGCGGCGACGGCGCGGCGTTTCGCGCCCGTCACCGTCTTGGCGATGCGCCGCTGCTTGCCGTGCTGCTCGGCAGCAGAAAGGCGGAGGTCGCACGACTTGCAGCGCCGTTCGGCGACGCTGTGAAGATCCTTGCCGAGCGGGTGCCGGGCTTGCGCGTGGCGTCGCCGGTCGCGCCGAGCGTCGAGCGACACGCGCGCGCCAGGCTCGCAAGATTCGCCGGCGATCCTGTTATTGTGGGCGCCGACGAAAAATACGACGCGCTGGCGGCGGCGAATGTGGGCCTGACGGCGTCAGGGACGGCGTCAACCGAACTCGCCATCAACCGTACGCCAATGGTCGTCGGCTACCGGCTCGACCCGATCTCGGCGATCTGGGCGCGCAGCGTCCTGAAAATTCCCTACGTTTCAATCATCAATGTCGCGGGCGGACGCTTCGTCATTCCGGAATTGCTGCAGGAAGACTGCACAGGACCAAACATCGCCGGCGCGCTGCTGCCGCTCTTCGCCGATCCCGAAGCCTATGCGGAGCAAGGGTCGGCTTTTGCGACGATCCTGAAATCGCTCGGCGTCGACGGCGCGCCGGCGGCGGAGATCGCGGCGGAGCGCATTCTCGAATGGGCGGCGATGGGCAAAGACCGCCTCAGGGCGTCTCGCCTTCCTTCCAGCGGCCCTGCTTCTTGAGCGCGTCAGCGACTTCCTTCGGCATATAGTTTTCATCGTGTTTTGCGAGCACTTCGCTCGCCACGACAGCGCCGTCCGCGCCAAGCCGACCTTGCACGATGACGCCCTGGCCCTCGCGGAACAGATCGGGAAGGACGCCTTTGAAGGTGACCGGCGTCGCGGCGATTTCGTCCTTGATCGTAAAGCTTACGATCGCTTCGTCGCCGGGTGCGAACTTGACGCTTCCCGGGGCGACGAGGCCGCCCAGGCGCAAAAGTCCCGCTGGCGCCTCGGACGCGTTCGCGAGATCGGAGGGCGTGTAAAAATAGGCCACGCTGTCCTTCAGCGCCGTCAGCGCGAGCAGCGTCGCCAATGATGCGACGCCAAACAGGGCGGCGATGAAAAGAATTCTTCGGCTGCGCTTGGTCATGATACGGCCACCTCGGACGGCGCGCGCTCGGCGAGTTCAAGTCGCGCAATACGCCGCTCCGCGATCTCGGCGCGCATCGAAGTGAGGAGCAGGGCGGCGAAAATGAAGGAATAGGCAAGACCCATCAGCAAGAGCGGCGTCAGCATGTCGGGGTGGATCGCCGGCCCTCCGGCGCGAAGGACGCTTGCGGGCTGATGCAGGCTGTTCCACCAGTCGACCGAAAACTTGATGATCGGCACGTTGACGAAGCCGGCGATGCACGCGATCGCGGCGATGCGCGCCGCGCGCGTTTTGTCCTCGATCGCCGACCACAGCGCCATGTATCCAACGTACATGAAGAAGAGGATCAGAACGGAGGTGAGCCGGGCGTCCCACGCCCACCAGGTTCCCCACATCGGCTTGCCCCAGAGCGAACCCGTGACGAGCGCGAGAAATGTGAACGCCGCGCCGATCGGCGCAGTCGACTTCGCCGCGACGTCCGCAAGCGGATGTTTCCAAATGAATCCGGTGACGGACGCGGCGGCCATGGCGGTGTAGCACATCAACGCCATCCAGGCGGCGGGAACATGAACATACATGATCCTGACGCTTTCGCCTTGCTGATAATCCGCTGGCGACGCGAAAAGCGCGAAGTAGAGGCCGGCGGCGAGCGAAGCGGCGGCCAGCCCCGCCATCCATGGGGTCGTCAGCCGCGCAAGGCGATCAAAGCGTTCCGGGTTCGCAAGGTCATAGATCATCGGCATTTCAGTCCGCGTTAAACCGGATCGCCGCCGCAGCGGCAAGGGGCGCAAAGACGCAGGTGAACAGGCTGAACGCCGCGAGAATCAACAGAGTCGAGGGGTAGCGCGGATCGCCCGTCGCGCCGGCGTTCGCCGAAGCGACGCCGAAGATGACGACCGGCGTCAGGATCGGCGCGGTCAAAATCGTCATCAACACCGCGGCGCGCCGGAGCGACAAGGTTAGCGCAGACGCCAGCGCCCCGAGGAGCGACAACGCCGGCGTGCCGAGGAGAAGCGACAGCGTGAGCGGCCAGAACGCCGCACCCGGCAGGTTCAGAAGGATCGCAAGCGCCGGACTTGCGGCGATCAGCGGAAGCATCATCGAAAGCCAGTGCGCAAGCGCCTTGGCGATGACGGCGAGAGCGAGGGGATCGGCGGTCTCAAGCACCGCGTCGAGCGCGCCGTCGTCATAGTCCTCCTGAAACAGGCGGTCGAAAGAAAGCATCGCGGCGAGCGTGGCGGCGGTCCAGAGCGCCGGCGTCGCCAGAGCGGCGAGGCGCGCGCGGTCCGGCCCTGCGGCGAGCGCGAAGATGACGACCGTCAACGCGAAAAACATGACCGCCTGCGCGGCGCCGCCGCCGGCGCGAAAGGCCAGCTTGATGTCGCGAGCGACGAGAGCGGTGAAAGCCCTCACGCGGGCGCCGTCATGGTGATGGCCCGGGCGCCCGAGAAGCTGAGCGGCTCATGCGTGGCGATGACGGCCGCGCCGCCCGATTGCGCGTGCGCCTCGACGGCGGCGATGACGCGTGCGACGCTTT
>DNZB01000305.1:5719-8595 GCA_003506635.1 Parvularcula sp. | reverse complement strand
CGCGTCCATGCCGGCCGTTGGTTCGTCAAGGAGCCAGATCGGCCGCATCGAAATCATCGGCCGGCAGAGCGCGACGCGCCGGCGCTGTCCCGCTGAAAGCGACCCGGCGCGCTGGCGAAGAAAGGCGCTGATCGCCATCGCCTGCGTCGCCGCAGCGACAAGGGCGTCGTCAGCGCCGTAAAGGTCCCGCCAGAATCGCAATGTCTCCGCCGCCGTCATTGCGGCCTTGAGGCCGTCCAGATGGCCGAGCAACACCGTCAGATCATTGTGGCCCGCCGCACTTATCGCTCCCGCATCCGGCCTTGCGCGGCCGGCAAGGACACGCAGCAACGACGATTTGCCGGCGCCGTTCGGGCCCCGAAGGACAAAGATGTCGCCGGGGCTCAGCGTCAAGGACGCGCCCGCGAAAGCAAGACGTCCGCCGCGCCGGGCGGCGATATTGTCAGCCGTCAGACGGAAGGCGTCAGTCATCGCGCCTTTCAAGCTTGTCAAGGCGGCGGCGCGCCTGGCGCGCCCGCGCAAGCAGGGAAGCCGTCAAGGCGCCCAGAATGACCGCGGACAGGATATAGGCTGGCCAGACATAGGCTCCATAACCGCCCATGGAGAGAAATTCGCGCATTTGACGCCAGCTCACGCCGCTATTGTTGGCGTGAATGAGCACAAGTCGGGCAGGGCGGGGAAGGCCCTTCCGCTCGGGCGACCCGGCCGGTCGCCTCGTCGCGGACGGCGGCGCGGTTTTGGAAAAGTCCGTCTCAAAGTGATACGCCTCGACGGGCGCAAGGCTTGCTCTGCGGCGGTCCGGGGCGAGGCCCTTTTGAGGTGGCGTTATGGGTAAATTTGCGGCGAATCTGGCGGTTCTGGCGGTTCTGGCGGCGACGGCGGCCGATCCTGCCCTGGCGGCGCGATACAAGGCGTCGAAAATCTCGTTTCAGGACATCACCGGGGCCGTTACGGTGACAACGACCGGCGGGGAAGACGTCGAACTGACGATCACGCAAGGCAAGGTCTATCGCCCGCTGACGGTCAAACTCGAAGGCGATGAGCTGATCATCGCAGGCGAAGCGCCGACGGAGCCATATTATCGCGACTGCTGCAACGAACGCATCCGTCGCGACGAGTCTCTTGCTCGCGACCGGCAAGCGGCTGCGGCGAGGCCGGAGCCTTCGCCCGACGCCCTCTTCGCCGATTACCCGGTCATCCAGATCGCCATGCCGCGCAAGAACGACATCGCCTTCACCGATGCGCGCATCAAGCTCAAACTGGGCGCGCTCGACGGGCGGCTGATGCTTGATGCTTGTTACGTCTATGGCGAAACGGAATCGCTTGGCGCCGCGACCATCGGCGTCATCGCCGGCAGCCGTCTTGCGATCGGCGACGTGAAGTCGATGCTGGAACTTGATATTTCGGGCGACGCCGAGGTCGTCGGCGGCTCGGCTGCGATGATTGATATCGACATCGCCGGGCCGGGAACGGCGACCATCGGCGCCGTCGACGGCATGGCCGATATTTCGATCGCCGGCTCAGGCGTTGCGCGCACCGGCCGTATCGATGGACCGCTGACGGTGCGGATCGCCGGCTCAGGCGTCGCCATCGCGCAAGGCGGCCGCATCGATAAATTCACGGCGACCATCGACGGTTCGGGCGAAGCAGTGGTCGAAGGCACGGCCGTCAATCCGGAGGTACGCCTCTACGGCTCATCAATCGTCCGCTTCGGCGCCGTCGAAGGCCGCCTCGTCCGCCATGGCATGGGCGAGGTCTATGTCGGCGGCCAGCTTGCACCGCGGCGATAGTGTTTGACTTTGACAGGGCGGCCGGGACTGCCTGCGCTGCAAAGGCGGCCCTTATTCGCCCCCCGTTCGCCGCCGGGCGCGGCATCGCACAGGGCTGGGACGCTTCCCCGGTGAATTGACTTATGTCAAAATATTGCGCGGGAAATCGACGTGAATTCGTCCAATGGGAAACGTCCATACACCGGCGGCGCCGCCGCGAACCATTAGCGCCGACTCGCCATGGCGCTGGCTCGGCGCAGGGTTCCGCGACCTTATGCGCGCCCCGCACCTCAGCCTTGGATATGGCGCGCTTGTCATCGGCGGGGGCGCCGCAATCGTGTGGGCGCTCTGGCGAACGGGACTTGGATCGCTGATCCCGGTCGCCTTTGGCATGTTCGCCATCTTTGGACCGCTGCTCGCTGTCGGCGCTTATGAGATGAGCCGGCGCATCGAAGCGGGCGAACCGCCGCGGATATTCCCGGTGCGCTTCGCCGGTCCGCGGTCGCCGCTGCAACTCGCCTTTATCGGCTTCTTCCTCATGTTCGCCGCGCTTGTCTGGACGCGCATCGCCTTGCTGCTCTACGCGCTCTTTACAAACGGCAGTTACATGCCGCTCAGCGAGTTCACGAGCTTTGCGCTGACGACGACGCCCGGCCTCGCCATGCTGGTGGTCGGAACCATCGTCGGCGGCCTGATCGCCTTTGCGATCTATCTGCTGACTGTCGTTTCGATTCCCATGCTGATGAATGAACGCACCGACGCCTTTACGGCTGTTGCGACGGGCCTCAAGGCCTGGAAGGCGAGCCCCGGAGCCATGATTCTATGGGCGTGGTTGATCGCGGTCATCACAGCGGCCGGCGTGGCGACCTTCCTCGTCGGGCTTGCTGTCGCCTTCCCGTTGCTGGGTCACGCCAGCTGGCACGCCTATCGGGATATTCGCGGGCTTTGATCGACTTCCCCGTCGAGATCATCATCGAGAAGGATGCGCGCCGCTGCTCCCTCGGGATCTTCAAACTGCCCCGACTTCAACGCCCATAAGAACGCCGCGAGCCCGACGCCGCCCAGAAACAGCGCGATCGGGATGAGGTACAACAGCGCGCTCATCGC
>DNZB01000305.1:0-5362 GCA_003506635.1 Parvularcula sp. | reverse complement strand
CCCGAAAACCGCGACCGGTATCGCGACCAGATTGTAGAGCGCCGCAAATACGAAATTCTCGACAAGGCGCCGGCGCGCCCTGCGCGAGATATCGACCGCTTCAAGCACGCCGTCGAGCCGATCGCCAAGATAGACGAAATCAGCCGCCGACTGGCTCGCCGCCGCCGCCGTGCCGGGCGCGAGCGAGACATGCGCCGCGGCGAGCGAGGGCGCATCATTAAGCCCGTCGCCGACCATCGCCGGCTTTGCGCCCGCAGCGACAAGCTCGCCGATGCGGGCCGCTTTCTCCTTCGGGCCGACCTCAGCGCGCCAGCGTTCAACGCCAAGCGCCTCGGCGATCGCGGCAGCGACCGGCGCGCGATCGCCAGAAAGAAGTTCAGCGTCAAGCCCTTTCGCTCTCAAGGCGCTGATGACGGCGGCGGAATCGGCGCGCGGCGCATCTTCAAAAAGAAAGCGGACAGGCGCGCGGTCGCCGAGCTTTAGCCAGGCGGACATGCGTGCGGGTTCAGCGCCGGGCGCAGCGCCCGTCCAGTCGGCGGCGCCGAAGCGCGCGCGCATCCCATTCGAGGTTCCTTCAACGCCGAGCCCCGCGAATTCGACGGCGTCGCTGGCCGCCTCGCCGGGCCCTGCGGCTTCAACGACCGCGCGCGACAAGGGATGGCGGCTGATGCGGGCGAGCGCGGCTGCGGCGGCGAGCGCGCCCGCAGGCAGCGCATCACCATTGACAAGCGCGGGCCGCCCCAGCGTCAGCGTTCCTGTCTTGTCAAAGACGATCGTCCGCGCTTCCGCCAGCCGTTCAAGCGCATCGCCCGATTTCATCAGCACGCCTCGCTTGAAGAGGCGCCCCGCGGCGACGACCTGCACCGCCGGCGCCGCGAGCCCGAGCGCGCAAGGGCAGGTGATGATCAGAACCGCGATGGCGTTGAGCGCGGCGACGCGCAATCCCGCGTCGGCGAGAAAATACCAGCCCGCGAACGTCGCCGCCGCCAGCGTGTGAACGACCGGAACATATAGCGCCGCCGCCCGGTCGGCGAGACGCCGATAGCGCCCGCGCGTTTGCTCGCTCGCCTCCATCAGCCGGGCAAGATCGGCGATGAGCGATGTTTCAAGCGTTTCGGTCGCCGTCATGACGAGACGGCTTGAGAGGTTGACGACGCCCGCGCTGAGCGCGGCGCCTCTTTCAACTTTCACCGGCGCGCTTTCCCCGGTGACCAGCGCAAGGTCGGCGTGCGAAACGCCCTCGGCGACGACGCCGTCGACGGGAATCCGGTCGCCAGGCGCGATCAGCAAGCGGTCTCCGACCCTGATGTCGCGCGCCGGAATGCTGTCGACGGCGCCGCCCGCGCCAAGTCTTCGCGCTGTCGCCGCCTGCAAGGCGAGGACATCGCGCGCCGCCTCGCGCGCGCGCCAGCGAAGGCGATGATCGAGATAGCGCCCGATAAGCAGGAAGAAGAGCAGCATCACCGCGGCGTCGAAATAGGCGTGCGGGCCGCCGGCGAAGAACTCGTGAATGCTGAGCGCGAGGGCGAGGATCACCGCCAGCGAAATCGGCACGTCCATATTTGTGCGCCCGCGTCTCAGCGCGAGCGCCGCCGAGCGGAAAAACGGCCGCCCCGCGTAAAGCGCCGACGGCACGGCGATGAGCGCGGACGCCCAGTGCATCAGACCGACCGTAGCGTCGCCCATTTCGGTCCCGCCCGCCCAGACCGAGATCGAAAGAAGCATGACATTCGCCGTCGCGAAGCCGGCGACGCCGAGCGCGCGCAACAGGCTTCTTCCCTCCGCGTCGTGATCGCTTTCGACGAGTTTTGGATCGTAGGGCGCGGCGCGATAACCGAGCGCGTGGATAGTCCCGGTCACCTCGGCTGCTGAAACGGCGCCGTCGCGCCAGACGAGAGAGAGCCGTCCGGTCGAGAGATTGAGCCGCGCGCTTTCCATGCCGCTGAGGCCCATCATCGACTTTTCGATCTTGGCGATGCAGCCGGCGCATTTCGCGCCGAAGATCGCGAGATCAAGCGACGCGGATCCGTTCTTCCGCCGCACGAAGGGCGCAGCGTCGATGACGCCGGAAACTTCAGGCGCGGCGGCCGGCTCAAGGCCGCTGGGGCATGCAGTCGTCGCACCGGCGGTCATGGAAGGATCACCCTGTTCGCGAACTGAAATCGTTCGTTCCCGGAGGATGACGCCGTGACCCGCAGGTCCCATGCGCCGGGCCCGGCGCTGACGACCGCCGTGTAAAGCCCAGCGCCGTCGGGCGCGAAGGCGATTTCCTGCGCGCCCTCGTCGGACGCCGGCCGTTCGAGCGCGCCGACGAGTTCAAGGCCGCCCAGCGGCGCGCCGTTCCTTCCCGCGAAGGCGACGACGATCGTGACGGCCGCGCCGTCGCGGCCGATGCTCTCGATCGCAGCGCTCCAGCCGAGCGCATCTTGCTCCGTGCGCGCTTCGAGCGCGTCATTGTAATGAAGGCCCTGACGATAGGACTTCTTTTCATTCTCGCCAGGATAGCTCTTGACGGCGAAGTACAGGAACGACGCATTCGCCGCCAGAATCAGCGTGAAGAACCCGAGCAGGGCGGCAAGAACGTGGCCGCCGGTGAGGCGAAATCCCGCTCTCATTTCTCACGCTCCGTCATAAAGGTCGCCGGGGCAGACGCCTTGTCGCCTGCGGCGTCCTCCACGCTGAACACGAGGGGCATGGAAGGCGTCGCGGCGGCGCCGGGCGCGGCGGTCACAAAGACGCGCAAGGCTCGCACGTCATCGCCGGCGATCATAAGGCGCAAGGCGCTGTCTTCGGCCGCCGTGCCGACCGCGGTGAGGGCGAGCGGCGCGGGACTGTCGAGTCTGACCGTAAACTCGCGCGCCTCGCTCATCTTGTTGACGATCTTCAGCGTGTAGGCGTTTCGCACCGATCCGTCCGACAATCTGACGAAAGGCGGCGTACGGTCCTTCAGGACATTGAGGTCTGTCGTCTCCCTCGCCGAAAGCGCGAAGAGCATGATCGCGCCGACAAGCGCGAACACCGCCGCGTAAAGAACCGTGCGCGCCCGAACGAGCCGGAAACGCGGCCGTTCGCCGAGCCGGCGGCGGGCCATATTCCTGTCGGTGTCATAGGCGATAAGGCCCTTCGGCCGGCCGACCTTCGCCATCACCTCGTCGCAGGCGTCGATGCAGAGCGCGCAATTGATGCATTCAAGCTGGGCGCCGTCGCGAATGTCGATGCCCATCGGGCAGGCGGCCACGCACGCCCGGCAATCGACGCAATCGCCCCTTCCGGTCCAGCTATCGCCCTTTTTGTGCGGGCCCCGCGGTTCGCCCCGGTCGGCGCGATAGGTGACCTGCAACGATTCCTCGTCGGTCAACGCCGCCTGAATTCGCGGCCACGGGCACATATAAGTGCACACCTGCTCGCGCATCGAGCCGGCGAGCATGTAGGTGGTGAAGGTCAAAATGCCGGCGAAGAGATAGGCGGAAGGCGCAGCCTCGCCCCGGAAAAATTTCGCTGCGATCGTCGGCGCATCATGAAAATACAAAATCCATGCGCCGCCCGTCGCCGCCGCGATCAAGAGCCAAATCGCGTGCTTGCCCGTCTTTCGCAGGATCTTTTCCAGCGTCCACGGCGCCTTGGCGAGTTTGATGCGCGCGTTGCGGTCGCCCTCGAGAAGTCTTTCGGCGGCGATGAATAGGTCCGTCCAGACCGTCTGCGGACAGGCGTAGCCGCACCACACGCGCCCGAAAAGCGCCGTCGCAAGAAACAGCGCGAGCGCGGCGAGAATGAGAAGTCCGGTGACGAAATAAAGTTCGCTCGGCCAGATTTCGATGAAGAAAAAATAGAAGCGGCCGCCCGCGAAATCGACCAGCACGGCTTGATCAGGTTCGGCCGGTCCGCGCGGCCAGCGGAGCCACGGCAGCAGATAGTAAACGCCGAGCGTCGCGGCGAGCAGCGCCCACTTCGCGGCGCGGAACCGACCGTAGACGAGCTTTGGATAAATGGGCTCGCGCTTCTTGTAGAGCTGGCGCGCGGCCGCGCTATTGACGGCGACGGCGTCGATAGCGGCGACGCCGGTCGCGGCTTCAGGGGATTTCAGCGCCCTTGCGGCGCGTTTGAGGTCAAGTTCCGCCACTGGTCACAAGCATACGCTACTCGCCGCCGCCGAGCGAATGAACATAGACAGCGAGCGCTGTAATCTGCTCCTCGGACATGCGCCCGGTCCAGGCCGGCATGACGCCGCCGCGGCCATCGCGCAGCGTCTGTGCGACGTCCGCCCGCTCGCCGCCATAAAGCCAGATGGCGTCGGAAAGGTTCGGCGCCCCTAGCGCCTGATCGCCGCGCCCTTCAGCGCCGTGACAGCTGACACAGTGCGTTTCGTAAAGCGGCCTGGCGCGCGAAATCGCCTCAGGAGAGGCGCTGTTTCCCGAAAAGCTGCGGACATATTCGGCGAGGTCGCCGATCTCCGAACCGCTCAAAACGCCAAGATCGCCATAGGCCTGCATCACGTTCAGGCGCGCTTCCGGATGACCGGATCGGACGCCGAACTGCAAGGTGCGCCGGATGTCGGCCAGCGACCCGCCCCAGATCCAGTCATCATCGACGAGCGCGGGATAGCCTTTGGCGCCTTGCCCGCCGGCGCCGTGGCAAGTCGCGCAATTGTCGCCGAAAAGCGAAGCGCCGGCGTTCAGCGCAAATTCGAGAAGCTGCGGGTCTTGCTCGACCGCGTCGATCGACTCAACCGACAAAAGCCTCGCCATGCGTTCCTGGCGTTCTGCTTCAAGCGCAGCGACGGCGGCGGCGACATTTTTTCGCTCGGAATGTCCGCGCACGCCGGCGAAATGCCCGGTTAGCCCAGGCCAGGACGGCATCAGCACCCAGTAAATGACAGACCAGACGACGCATATCCAGAAGATGATCAGCCACCAGCGCGGAAGCGGGTTATTGAGTTCCTTGATCCCGTCCCATGCATGGCCTGTGGTTTCGACCCCGGAGGTTTCGTCGATTTCGCGTTCCGCCATGACGTCAGTCCTCTTCTTTCAGCGGAATACGCTTCGCTGCGTCGAATTTCGATTTGTTGCGGGGGTTCAGCGCGTAGGCGAGCACCAGCGCGAACGCGATGATGAAGATCACGAGGCCCCAGGTTTGCGCAAAGCGCGCGAGCGTTTCATACATGGGCGTCACCGGTAGTTTTCTTCGGCCTTATAGGTCGAGAAATCGACCATCACGCCGAGCACCTGAAGATAGGCGATGAGCGCGTCCATTTCTGAAATGACCGCAGGATCGCCGTCAAAGTCCCGAACTTGCGCCTTCGGATAGCGGGCGATGAAGTCATCATAAATTTCGGAGAACGGATCGAGCTGCGCTTTCAGATCGG
>DNZB01000037.1:3040-3567 GCA_003506635.1 Parvularcula sp. | reverse complement strand
CGGGACCTGACGTCGTTCATCCTCGGGCGGACGCCGATCGCCTCGAAGAAGAGCAAATTCAGCCTTGCAGGCCTCGTCAAGAAAAAGAAGTAGGGTGAGCGATGTTCGGACGCAAGACTGCGGAAGCCGATCTGCCGGCGGCGAAAGAAACGCCGAAACCCAAGGCTGCGCCCTCCGTCGCGGCGCCAAAGCCGGCCGCGCCGGCGGGCGCTAACGCCGCCAGAAAGCCCGCCGGGCCATCCGCGCCGCCGCGCATTCCGCAGGCGGCCGCCAAAGTGCAGGCGATCGAGATCGGCGGGCGGTCCGACGAATATTTCCAGACGAAGACGACGATCTTCAACGCGCTGATCGACACGATCGACCTTTCGCAGCTCGCGCAACTCGACGCCAAGTCGGCGGCCGAGGAAATCCGCGACATCGTCAACGAGATCATCTCGATCAAGAACGTGCAGATGTCGATCGCCGAGCAGGAAAGCCTGCTGCAGGACATCTGCAACGACGTCCTCGGCTATGGGCCGCTCGAACCC
>DNZB01000037.1:2636-2766 GCA_003506635.1 Parvularcula sp. | reverse complement strand
TGCTGGCGCGCGACGACATCGCCGACATCATGGTCAACGGCGCCAATCGCGTCTTCATCGAAGTCGGCGGCAAGATCCAGCTGACCAACGTGCGCTTCCGCGACAACGCGCAGCTGATGAACATCTGCCA
>DNZB01000037.1:0-2324 GCA_003506635.1 Parvularcula sp. | reverse complement strand
ATCTGCGACGCGCGCCTTCCGGACGGCAGCCGCGTCAACGTCATCGCGCCCCCGCTCGCCATCGACGGCGCCGCGCTCACCATTCGCAAGTTCAAGAAGGACAAGCTCCGCATTCAGGATCTTGTCAATTTCGGCTCGATCTCGCCGGAGGGCGCGAAGGTTCTCGAGGTCATCGGCGCCTGCCGGATCAACACGCTGATCTCCGGCGGCACGGGCTCCGGAAAGACGACGCTCCTTAATTGCATGACGGGCTTCATCGAACTCGACGAGCGCGTCATCACCTGCGAGGACGCGGCCGAACTTCAGCTCCAGCAGCCGCACGTCGTCCGCCTTGAGACGCGCCCGCCGAACCTTGAAGGCCAGGGCGAAGTGACGATGCGCGATCTCGTGAAGAACTGTCTGCGCATGCGCCCTGAACGCATCATCGTCGGCGAGGTCCGCGGCCCGGAAGCCTTCGACCTCCTGCAGGCGATGAACACCGGCCACGACGGCTCCATGGGCACGCTGCACGCCAACAGCCCGCGCGAGGCCCTGCAGCGCATCGAATCGATGATCACCATGGGCGGTTACGGCCTGCCGTCGAAGACGATCCGCGAAATGATGGTCGGCTCGATCGACATCATCATCCAGGCGGCGCGCCTGCGCGACGGTTCGCGCCGCATCACGCACGTCACCGAAGTGCTCGGCACCGAAGGCGACACCATCATCACGCAGGATCTCTTCGTCTACGACATCAGCGGCGAGAACGAGAACGGCAAGCTTGTCGGCCGGCACCGCTCGACCGGCATCGCGCGCCCCGCCTTCTGGGATCGCGCGAAATATTACGGCAAGGAACAAGAGCTCGCCGAGGCTCTCGATGCGGCGGCGGAGTAAGCGCGCGCGATGGACCAGCAGCTGATCATCACGGCGGTCCTCGGCCTCGTCGGCTTCGGCGCATTGTCGTTCATTTTGCTCGCCCCGACGCAGAACGACAAGGCGAAGAAGCGCCTCTCCGCGCTGGAGACGAAGAAGAACGCCAAGCGCGCCGGCGCCGCGCGCGACAGCGAAAACGCCAACAAGGACCGGCGCAAGAAAGTCGCCGACGCGCTCGCCAAGGTCGACGACAAGAGCAAGGAGCTGAAGAAGAAGCGAAAGGTCACGCTCGCGCAGAAGCTCGAGCAAGCCGGCCTTTCCTTCGGCGAACGTGAATTCTACATCGGCTCGGCGGTCACGGCCGCCGTGCTGGGGCTCATCGGCTTCGTTTCCGGCCAGCAATTGGCGGTGACGGCCGGCCTCATCTTCGTCGGCGGCTTCGGTCTGCCGCACTGGTTCGTCGGCTTCGCCATTCAGCGCCGGCGCAAGAAATTCGTCGATGAATTCTCGAACGCGATCGACGTCATCGTGCGCGGCGTGAAGTCGGGCCTTCCGGTGAACGAGTGCCTGAAGATCATCGCGGCCGAAGCCCCGAAGCCGGTCAACGAGGAATTCCACCAGCTCGTCGAAGGTTTCCGCATCGGCCTGACGCTGGAGCAGGGCATGACGCGCATGCACGAGCGAATGCCGCTTCAGGAGGTTTCATTCTTCGGTATCGTCCTGATGATTCAGGCGAAGACGGGCGGCAACCTGGCGGAGGCCCTGTCGAACCTCGCCGGCGTCTTGCGCGGGCGCAAGCTCATGGAAGGCAAGATCCGCGCGCTGTCGTCGGAAGCAAAGGCTTCCGCGATGATCATCGGCGCGCTTCCATTTCTCGTCATGGGCGCGGTCTCCGTCGCCTCGCCCGGCTATCTCGAACCGCTATTCACGACGAAGCAGGGGAATTTCATCCTCCTCGGCGCGGGCACCTGGATGTCCATGGGCATTTTCGTGATGAAGTCGATGATGAAGATCAAGGTGTAAGAACCCATGGACGCCTTCATCAATCTCGTCACCGACCGCCAGTTCCAGATATCGCTTCTCGTCGCTTGCGCGGCGATCGGCACGATTTACACGATCGTCGAGCCGTTCTTCGTCAAGGACCGCCTCAAGGAGCGGATGAAGTCGGTCAGCGACTATCGCGAGCGTCTTCGCCAGCAACAGCGCGAGTCCTTCGCGCGCAAGGGCAATGCGACGCTGCGCGCGTCCTCGGCGCAAGGCGTCCTCAAAGAGATCGTCGAGAACCTGAAGCTTTTTGAAATCTTCGACGCCAACGAAGCGCGCAAGCAGCTGATGATGGCGGGCTTTCGCGGACATCGCCCGGTCTTCATCTTCATGGCGGCGCGCCTCGGCATGCCGTTCGTCGCGGCGGCCGCGACGGCCGTCTACGTCTATGTTCTCAAGGCGACCGAGCTTGACAATCTCGGACGTCT
>DNZB01000264.1:3701-3859 GCA_003506635.1 Parvularcula sp. | reverse complement strand
GGATACACGCGCACCATCAACATCGGCATCCGCGCGGCGGACAAGGATGACGTCATTCTGCTCAATAGCGACACGATCGTCACGCCGGGTTGGCTCGACGGCCTCATCGAAGCGGCGCGACGGGGCGACAACACCGGCACAGCGACGGCGATGAGCGA
>DNZB01000264.1:0-3301 GCA_003506635.1 Parvularcula sp. | reverse complement strand
TCCGGCTTTTGCATATTTATCCGCCGCGAGGTCTTCGACCGCATCGGCTTCTTCGATGAAGAGGCGTTCCCGCGCGGCTATGGCGAGGAAAATGACTTCTGCATGCGCGCCCTTAAAGCAGGCTTCCGCAACGTCATCAGTCCGTACGCTTACGTCTATCACGTCCGCAGCGCGAGCTTCGGCGCGAAAAAGGAAAGGCTCATCAAGGGCGCGGTCGAAACCGTGATACGGCGTCACCCGGATTATGTGCCGCTCGTCAAAGCGGCGTTCGCATCGCCGGAAATGTCGGCGCTGCGCGCCGCTGTGGCGGGGACGCGATGAGCGAGCAGCCCTTCTATCTCGAAATCAAGGGCTGGTGCCCGATCTGCGAGAAGCCGGCGACGTTCATTTCGAAGAACCGCTGGCTGCGCGGTGGGCTTTTTTGCCAGTCGTGCGAAAACGGCTCGTCGCCGCGCGAGCGCGCGCTCGCCGTCGTGCTCGAACGCACACGGCCGGACTGGCGCGGACTTGTCATTCATGAGTCGTCGCCGATGAAGCGCGGCATCGCGATGAAAATCCGGCGCGAATGCAAGAATTACATCGCCTCGCACTATTTTCCGGACAAACCGTTCGGCGAAACCGTCGACGGTTTTCGCAATGAGTCGCTGGAGGCGCTGACCTTTCCTGATGACGCGCATGATATCGTCATCACGCTCGACGTGTTCGAGCATGTCTTCCATCCTGACCGGATGATGAAGGAGATTTATCGCACCTTGAAACCCGGCGGCGTCTATATCTGCACGTTCCCGGTGATGAAGGCGCAAGTCGAACCGTTGAAACCGCGCGCGCGGCGCGAGGCGGACGGCTCAATCACGCATCTCGAACCCGCGCAGTATCACGGCAATCCGATTTCCGGCGCCGGCGCGCTCGTCACTTTCGACTACGGCTACGACATCCACCAGAAAATCGCCGAATGGGCGTCCTTCGACGTCGAGGTGTCGCGTTTCAATTCGCGGCGGATGGGAATCTTGGGCGAATTTCTGGAAGTTTTCGTTTGTCAAAAGTCATAAACGCGCGCTCACCCCGCGAGCTCCAGCAACGGCTTCGTTCGCGCTGCGCGGATGCCCGGCAGGACGCCGCCGACGAGGCCGATGATCATCGCGACGATGATTGCGTTGGCGATGAGGCCCGGCGACATTTCGAATTTGAAGACCAGCTGCGTGAAGCCGGAGCCGAGCGTCGACGTGGTGCGGCCGTTGAAGAAGACATAGGCGATGAGGAGCCCAAGGACGGCGCCGAGCGCGGCGAGGACCAGCGCCTCAATCAGCGTGCCCATGAAGGCGGCGAAGCCGGAAAAGCCGATGATCCGCAGCGTCGCGATTTCGCTCGCGCGCGCGGTGACCGAGGAGTTCATCGTGTTAAGCGCGCCGGCGAGCGCGCCGATCGCCATCATCGCGCCAAGGAACCACGCGATGCCGATGAAAGCGCCTGTCGATTGCGAGGCTTGGGCGGCGAAGTATTCGCGCTCGGATAGCGCCTGCAGGTCCTTCGTGCGCGCGTCGGCCTTCACGTAATCCTTGAACGCGGCCATGTCGGCGGCGGAATTCAGTTTCATGCGCATGGTCTGGAAGACGTTCGGCCGGTCAAAGAGGCTCTGCGTGACGCCGATGTCGGCCCAGAGTTCCGACTCATAGACCGTGCCCGGCGCCTCGAATACGCCGACGACCTGCCACTCGCCGCCGCGCAGCCGGATTGACTTGCCGAATTCGAACCCGTCGAACTCGCGCAGGAGCCCGGCGCCGGCGACGATTTCATTCGTGCCCGGCGTGAACATGCGCCCTTGCGCGATTTTGACGTTCTGACGGAGGAGGAGGCCCTGCGGGCCCAGTCCGCGGAACGGCATATTCGCCTTGGTGCCGGTCGATTTCTTGATCCCGTCGACGATGACGAGAAGCTCGCCCGACGCGATCGGCGCGCCGTTCGCCGACGCGACGCCCGGCGCTCCGGCGAGGATATTGATCTGGTCGCGCGTGACGACGCTGTTGATCTCGGCGACTGACCCGTCGCGCAAGGCGACTGCGACGTCTTCCGCGCCCGAGCCCTTGATCGTCTGCTCAAGGCCGTTCGACAGCGCGAGGAAGAAGAGGAGCACGGCGATCGCCAGCGCCACGGCGACGACCGTCGCGACCGACATCGCGGCGCGCTGCGGGATCGACTGCACGTTGAGCGCGGTGACGGTCGAAATCTGATTGAGGATTGTGGACATGGCCTATTTCCGTCCCAGCGCGTCAACGATCCGCATCCGGTAGGCTTCAAGCGCGGGCAGGGCGCCCGTGACGAGCCCAAGCGTGAGCGCGATGAGGCCGCAAGGGACAAGCGCTTGCGGCGCGAACCAGATCGGCGGTCCGGCATTGCCGCCCTGCGAGGCCATCGCGCCGAGGAGCAGCGCGGCGACGCCGACGCCGAATCCCGCGCCGAGAAAGGCGAGGAGGAGCGACTCGCCGAGCACCATCGCCAGGATGCGCGGCGAGGAAAAGCCGAGCGTCTTCATCACCCCCATCTCCTTGGTGCGCTCGCGCACGGCGAGCGCCATCGTCGTGCCGACGATGAGGAGGATCGCCGCAAAGGCCGCGCCGACGACCAGCGTCGTCACGAGGCCGATATCGCCCAATTGCGCGGCGAAGGATTTGTTGAACGCCGCCTCATCCTGCGTCGAGGTTTCGTCGGCGGAATTGGCGAAACGCCCGTCGATCGCGTTGATGACCTGATCGTTGATGGCCGCTGACTGCGTCAGGAACGCGACCCAGCCGATGCGGTCGCGCCCGAAGCTGATCGTCTCGTTGAAATAGTCGTAATTGATGAGGAGCGCGCCCGTCTGCGAACTGCCCGGCGGGGTCGGGATCGTGCCGACGAGCTTGAAGTCCCAGACGCGCCCGCCGTCGGCCTGCGAGAAGATGTTGCTGTTCAAGGGGATCGTATCGCCGACCTTCCAGCCCCATTTCTCGGCGACAGGCTGGGCCGCCAGCATCGCCGTGCGCTCCGTGAAGAAGGCGTTCTTCGCATCCTCCGTGATCGGCATGTCAACCTTGTAGACCTCGTAATAGGTCTTGGGGTCGACGGCGAAGACCGGCATGAAGCCTTTGACCGGATCCTGATAATAGCCGCCGAACCAGTTCAGATGCGTCGCGACCGCGACGCCCTCGGTGCGCGCGATGCGGTCGTAATGCGCCATCGGCAGGCTCTCGGTGAAATTGATTTTCGAGAGCGTGATGAGGCGATTGGGAAGCGAATTGAAATTGTTGATCGCGTGATTGAAGCTGAA
>DNZB01000109.1:7701-10713 GCA_003506635.1 Parvularcula sp. | reverse complement strand
GCGACGAACCAGCCGAACGCCGCGACCGCGCCGCCGAGGACAAGCCAGAGCACGTTCAAGATGAACGACAACGGGTCGAGCGCGTCATTCTCGTTCAGCGGGTGGTCGCGCAGCATCGGCGTCAAGTCTCCTTCGGCGATCATATAGGAACGCCGCCGCGAATTTCACGCGGTCCGCCGCGCCCTCGTCTCGTCCGGTCGCGAAATCCTCAGGCGCGGCGGGCGAGGACGCGGTCGAGCGCCAAAGCGTCCTCCTCCTTGAACGCGATGAGGATCAGCGCGGCGACGGCGACCGTCGTCGAAGGGAAGAACAGCACCTGCCGGGTCTCCGCGTTGAGGAGATAAAGACCAAGCGGATCGACGAGATATTTCCAGATGGCGAGCGCTCCGGCGACAAGGACGATCGCCTGCAACGGGTAAACGATCCGGCGAAAGACGCCGAGAATGACGAGGAGGCCGAGCAGCGCCTGCGCCCAGCCGAGCGGGGCCTGCAACGCCGCGGCGCTGAGGAGCCCGTCATAATATTTGTCGGAAACGTGGATCGCCGTTTCCGGCGCCCGCGCCTTGATCAGCCCCCAGATGATCAACAGAGCGCCGGTCGACGCGCGCAAAAACAGCAACAGCCATGCCTTCATGTCGCCCTCCTGTGACGGGGGCGTTATAGCGCATCCCACGCCCTCGATCCGCTCTATTCTGGAAATTTGATCGCGCCAAGCGCGCAATTCTCCTCATGGTTGTCTAATTCGCCGCTCCGGCGGGCTCGACCTGCAACGCCTCGTTCATGAAGATATGACTGCGAATTTCGACGCCTATCCGCGCCATTGGGGCCTTTCGCGCGCGGACCGCAATATCAACCACCGGCGCGTCCCCAATATCGAAGTCTATTTCACGCGCGCCGGCTGGCGCCTGCCGGCGAGCCGCGACGCGGCGGATTATCGCGCCGGCGACATCGTCGCGTGGAGCCTTGAGGGCGGTAAGGGCTTCCGGCCGCATATCGGCGTCGTCACGGACCGGATCGGGCGTTCAGGGCGCCCGCTCATCGCGCACAATATCGGCGCCGGGCCGAAGCTAAAGGGCGCCCTCTTCGACTGGCCGATGACCGGACGCTATCGTCCGTAGACGGATGAATAGCGGCGCCCGGCGCGCGCCGGGTTGATTTCAGCGATTGCGTGCGCGACAATCACGCGCGATACCGCCCGGCCCCGCTTACAGGAGCGCGTCATGCGAAAGGTTCCGCTTGGTACGTCAGGTCTTTCCGTCCCCCGACTCGGTTATGGGGCGATGGGTCTTGCTGAATTCTACGGCGAGGCGCTGTCGAACGCCGAGGCTGAAAAGATGCTCGACGCCGCGTTCGATCGCGGCGTCAATTTCATCGACACCGCTGATATGTACGGATCGGGCCGCAATGAAGAACAGATTTCGGGGTTCCTCGCTCGCCGGCGCCAGGACGTGGTCATCGCGACGAAATTCGCGATCGTCAGGACGCCGGACGGCGGCTGGGGCGGCCTTTCCAACGATCCCGCCTACATCAAGCAGGCTTGCGAGGCTTCGTTGAAACGGCTGAAGACCGACGTCATCGACCTTTACTATATGCACCGGCGCGACCCGAACGTGCCGATCGAGGATTCAGTCGGCGCGATGGCGGATCTCGTGAAGGCCGGAAAAGTGCGCGCGCTCGGCCTTTCCGAAGTGAACGCCGCGACGTTGAAACGCGCGAACGCCGTGCATCCGATCGCGGCCCTGCAATGCGAATATTCGATCGTCACGCACGAAATGGAAATGGAAATGATTCCCGCGGCCCGCGCGATCGGGGCGGCCTTCGTCGCCTATTCCCCGCTCGGGCGCGGCCTTCTCACCGGCGCCTACCGCAGCGAGAGGGATTTTTCGAAAGGCGATTACCGGATGGCGGGCAATCCGCGCTTTGCGGACGGCGCGCTTGAGAAAAACCTCGCGCTAGTCGACGCTATCGCGGCGATTGCGGAAAAAAAGCGCGCGACGCCCGGCCAGATCGCGCTCGCCTTCGTTATGGCGAAGGGCGATGACGTCATCCCGATTCCCGGCACCAAGAAGATCGGGCGGCTTGAGGAGAATATCGGCGCGATCAAGCTCTCGTTGACGGCGGACGACGTCGCCGCGATCGAACGCGCCGCACCGCCCGAATTGGTCGCAGGCGACCGCTATCCGGCGGCGTCCGCGGCGACGCTCAATCACTAAAGCCAAGTCGCGCGCGCACCTCCGCCGCGGTGACGCCCGCATCGCGCAGCGCGCGCAGCGTCGCCGCATGGTCGCGCTTGGCGAGCCGGCGCCCCCGTTCGTCCGTGATCAGACGATGATGGCGGTAGACGGGAGCGGGCCGCCCGAAAAGGGCGTAAAGAAGCGCGTGTAGATGCGCCGCTGCGGCCAGGTCTTCGCCGCGGATGACATGGGTGACGCCCTGAAGCGCGTCGTCGTGAGTCGAGGCGAGGTGGTAACTTGTCCCTGAATCCTTTCTTCCCAAAATGACGTCGCCGAAGATTTCCGGCTTCGCTTCGACGGCGCGCTCGCCATTTTCGCCTTCGACCATGAAGCAAAGGCGCTCATAGAGCGGTCCAAGCGCTTCGCGCGCCGCCGCGGCCGACAGGCGCCAGGCGAAAGGCGCTCCCGAAGCGAGCAGCGATCGTTCCTCATAGGCTGCAAGCGGCGCGCCGACATAGGCCGGGCCGTCAGGGCCCTTGGGCGACAAATGCGGCGCGCGCGCGATCTCGTCCAGAATTTCGGCGCGCGTCTTGAAGCAGCGATAAACAAGGCCGCGTTCGATCAAGACGCCGAGCGCGCGCTGGTAATCGGCGACATGTTCCGACTGGCGCCGGACCGAGGCGTCCCAGGAAACGCCGAGCCAGGCGAGGTCCTCGCAAATCCCCGCCTCAAACTCCGGCTTGCAGCGCCCGGCGTCGATATCCTCGATGCGAAGAATAAGGCGCCCGCCCGCCCGCCGCGCGGCGTCGGACGCCGTCAGCGCCGAGAAGGCGTGGCC
>DNZB01000109.1:2307-7582 GCA_003506635.1 Parvularcula sp. | reverse complement strand
AGCCAGGCGAGGTCCTCGCAAATTGCCGCTTCAAACGCCGGTTTGCAGCGCCCGGCGTCGATATCCTCGATACGAAGAATAAGGCGCCCGCCCGCCCGCCGCGCGGCGTCAAACGCCGTCAGCGCCGAGAAGGCGTGGCCAAGATGCAAATAACCGGTCGGCGAAGGGGCGAAGCGGGTTACGAAGGCCGGCGTCATGAAGCGTTGATCTCTTGCGCGCGAGGTTCGCCCGGCGGCGGCGGCGTAGAATGTCGCCGTACGGCGCTGCGCGCAACAAGGGGGGGCGCCGGCGTCGGGTTTGCGGCGTTGCGCAAACGCGCTAATTTTCGCCCTGAACGGGGGGGCAAGGGCGACATGCCGGACATCGAACCGATTGAGGGCGACGGCCTCGCCGAGACGGGCGCTGTTGCGGCCGCTGTCGCCGCGGCTGCTGCCTGTGTCTCGTGCGGAACGGCGATCGCCGGCCCCTGGTGCGCCGGCTGCGGCCAGCGCAACGACGACATGCGCCGAAGCTCGTTCGTTCTCCTCAAGGACTTCCTGAAAGACACCTTTTCCTTTGATGGGCGCATGTGGCGCACGCTCGGCCTTCTCGCCGCGGCGCCTGGCACGGTGCCGTCGGACTACAGCCACGGCAGACGCTCGCGCTATACGCCGCCGGTCAGGCTCTTTCTCGTCGTCAGTTTTCTCTTTTTTCTTGTTCTCGGCCTCACGCATACGCTGATCGTGGCGGTTGAAGTGCGCGCACGCACGCCGGAGGAAACGGCGGCGGCGCAGAAGGCGATGGAAAGAGGATTAAAGGCGGCAGGACCCGAGGCGCAGGACGAGATCGAAGCCGCATTGAACGGACGCGGCGCCGGCGACAGCGGCGCAATCGTGATCGACGGGCGCGAGCTTGATTGCGAAATTTCCGTCGCGCCGCGTTTTTTCGTCCGTTCGCAAGACGTTTCGGTCGACAAGACGCTTTGGGGGCGCTGCCGCGACACCATCCTCAGCGGCATCAGATCCGATCTTGAGAAGGGCGCCGAAAGCGACCCGGAGAACAAGGGCGAGATCGCCCGCACCCTCACTTTGATGGAGCGCATTTTCGCGGGCGTCAGCCGGGCGGTCGAGGACCCTGAGGACTTCAACGCCAGCCTCAACAACTGGCTGCCGCGGATGTTGTTCCTGATGGCGCCGGTGCTGGCGCTTATCATGACGCTGTTCTTGCGCGGGCGCAATGCGCTCCTTTTCGACCACCTCGTTTTTTCGCTTTACGCGCATGCGACGGCGTTCGCGATCATCGGCATTGCGGTCGCCGCCGTGCAGCTGGGGCTGCCCCACATCTTCACCGCATCGTCGATCGCGCTCGCGCTTTACTTCATTGTCGCGATCAGGCGTGGTTATAAACGCGGCTGGATCAAGTCACTGTGGACGTGCTTCGTCGCGGGGGTCTTGTATATCATCGTGCTGTCAGCCGCCCTGGTCGGACTGATTTCAAACGAGATTCTGCAAGGCGCATAGTTTCGGGACGCCTAGGCGATCCGCATCAAGACGACTCCGGCGAGAATGATCGCCGCCGCCGCGATGCGCCACAAGGACGCGCGCTCGCGCAAGAAAATTACGGAAATCGCCAGCGCGAAGAGTATGCTCGTCTCGCGCAGCGCCGCGACCGCGCCGATCGGCGCCTTTGTCATCGCCCAGATGACCAGCCAATAAGCGCCGAGCGACATCAGCGCAGCGAGGAAACCGAATGGCAGCTCCGCCGCCATCACGCGAAAGCCCTTGCGCCGCACCAGGGCGTAGACGGCGGCGATCGCAAAGCCGTCGAAGACGAACAGCCAGGCGATATAGCTCGACGGCGAAACCGCGCCGCGCGCGCCAGTCGCGTCAACGATCGTGTAGCCGGAAATGAAGACGGAGGTCGCCAGCGCCCACAAGACCGCCTTGCGATCGAGCGATCCCGCGGCGCCGTTCCCGCCGCGCAGCGCCATCAGCGCGATGCCGGCGCAGACGGTCAGAACGCCCGCCCAGAGATAGGGCCCCAGCCTCTCATGCAACAAGATGAGCGCGACCAGCGAGGAGAGGAGGGGCGCTGCGCCGCGCGCCAGGGGGTAGACCTGTCCGAGATCGCCGGCCGAATAGGCACGGATGAGAAACAGCTTGTAGCCCGTGTGCAGCATCGCCGAAGCGGCGATCCACGCCCAGCTTGCGCCCGTCGGCGCCGGCAGAAAAGGCAATGTCGCGAGCGCGATCAATCCTTGCGCGACGCCAAGCGTCGAAATTGAAAAGAACCGGTCGCCGCGCTCCTTGATGAGCGCGTTCCAGCCGGCGTGAAGAAGCGCCGAAAAAAGAACAACGGCGAAAACAGCGTTCGACAAGGAAAGGTTCAGCCCCCGGCGCCGCCGACGGTCAGGCGGTCAACCTTGATCGTCGGCTGGCCGACGCCGACGGGGACGCCTTGTCCCTGCTTGCCGCAGACGCCGATGCCGGGGTCGAGACTGAAGTCATTGCCGATCATCGAGACGCGGGTCAGCACGCTTGGCCCGTCGCCGATCAGCGCGGCGTTCTTCAACGGTGCGCCAATCTTGCCGTTCTTGATGCGATAGGCCTCGGTGCAGTTGAAGACGAATTTCCCCGACGTGATGTCGACCTGCCCGCCGGAAAAGTTCACGGCGTAAACGCCGTCTTTGACGGTCGCGATGATTTCGGCGGGGTCCTTGTCGCCGGCGAGCATCATCGTGTTGGTCATGCGCGGCATCGGCATGGCGGCGTAATTCTCGCGCCGGCCGTTGCCGGTGACGGGAACGCCCATCAGCCGCGCGTTCAGCCGGTCCTGCATGTAACCTTTGAGGATGCCGTCTTCGATCAACACCGTCCGCGAGGTCGGCGTGCCTTCGTCGTCGATCGAGAGCGAACCGCGCCGTCCGGCGAGCGTGCCGTCATCGACGACGGTGACGCCTTTGGCCGCGACGCGCTCGCCGAGGCGGCCGGCGAAGGCGGATGTTTTTTTGCGGTTGAAATCGCCTTCAAGCCCGTGGCCGACCGCCTCGTGAAGGAGGATGCCGGTCCACCCCGGCCCCAGCACGACTTCCATATCGCCCGCGGGCGCAGGTTCAGCGTCGAGATTGACAAGCGCCTGACGCAACGCCTCGTCGACATAGGCGCGCCAGGCGTCAGGCGCGATAAAGCGCTGATAGCCCCCGCGCCCGCCCGCGCCATAGCTACCGGATTCCTGCCGGTCGCCGACGCCGGCGGTCACCGACACGTTGAGACGGACAAGCGGGCGAATGTCGCGCACGACCTCGCCGCCGGCCCGCATGATCTCGATCGCCGACCATTCGCCGGAAAGCGAGGCCGAGACCTGCCGCACGCGCGGGTCCTTCGAACGCGCATAATCATTGATGTCGGCGAGAAGCTTTGTCTTCGCCTCGAACGGCAGGGCGTCCAGCGGATTGTCGTCCGGATAAAGCTTCACATTCGTCCGCTGCGGCCCTGCGGCCAACGCGCCGCCGCGCCCGGCCTTCACCGCCTGGACCGCCGCCGCCGCGCGTTTCAGCGCATCTTCGGAGAGGTCGGAGGCGTGGGCGTAGCCGGTCGATTCGCCAGCGACGGCCCTGAGCCCGAAGCCCTGTTCGACATTATAGCTCGCGGTCTTCAGGCGATTGTCGTCAAAGACGAACGCCTCTGACTGCGCATATTCGAGATAAAGCTCGCCGTCGTCAGCGCCCCGGAGCGCGTCATCGACGATCGATTCGGTGCGGGCCCGGTCAAGGCCCGTGGCGGAGAAGAAGAGCGATTGGGTCATGGCGGGGAGAGGTAGGCTGCGCGCGCGCAATCGGCAATGCAGGCCGAAAGGGCGGTCCTCACCCTTTCTCTGCCCCGGAAGGGGAAGGCAAAGGGGCGCCGCCCCGGCTTTGCGCCCCGATGCGACCATTTTTCCGTTCGCTCCATGGATGACGCGGGGGCGGCGACGCGCCTATAAGCAGCCCCGAATTACCGGGGCGGGCGCTGCCGGTGCGGCATATCGAGGGCTTCATGAAGCGACTGATCGGCGGGATCGCGGCGTTGGCCGCATCGGGAACGGGCGCTTTCGCCCAGAACAGCTGGAACGGCCCGAGCGACGGGGACATCGGGATGCTCCCCGCGGCCTCCAAGCTCGCTGAGGAGGTGCACTTTTTCCACAACGATATCCTGATGCCGATCATTACGGTCATCAGCGTCTTTGTCCTTGCGCTGCTGCTTTATGTGGTCTTCCGCTACAATGCGAAGACCAATCCCGTGCCGCGCAAATTCAGCCATAACACTCTCATCGAGGTGATCTGGACCGGGGGGCCGATCCTCATCCTCCTCGTCATCGCGTTCTTTTCGTTCGACCTCCTCTACAAGGAAGACGTCGTTCCGGACGGCAAGCAGGTTGTCGCTCGTGGCGACGGCGCGACGACCGATTTCACGCTTGCGAACGACTTCCCGCCCTCGCGCACGGTCGCCGCGCCGAAGCATGTACAGGTCTTCAAGGGAACCGCCGCCAGCGCAGAAGGCCTCGTTGCGGGCCGCGACTACACGCTTGCGGGGCTTGGCTCTCCGGTCGTTACGGTGAAGCTCAAAACCGCGCCGGCGGCCGACGAAACCGTCGTCATTCGCGCCGGGCGCAGCCTCGTCGGCGCGGGGGCGGCCAGGGAAATCGCGCTCGCCCCGTCGATGACGCTGAAAGTCGTCGGCTATCAGTGGGGCTGGAGCTATTCCTATCCCGATTTCGGCGATTTTGAATTCGCCTCGAACATGCTGCCGGAGGAAAAGACGACGCCGGAGCTTTACCGCTTCGAAGTCGACAACCGCGTCGTCGTGCCGGTCGGTGAAACGATCCGTGTCGTGACGACCGCGCGCGACGTCATCCATTCCTTCGCGCTGCCCAACATGGCGATCAAGGTCGACGCCGTGCCGGGCCGCCTCAACGAAACCTGGTTCAAGGCCGACCGCGAGGGCGTCTTTTACGGCCAGTGCTCGGAGATTTGCGGCGTCCGCCATTCGGCGATGCCGATCGCCGTCGAAGTCGTGTCGCGGCCGAAATTCGAAGCCTGGGTCGACAGTCAGCGCGCGCTCGCGGGGATGGCGCCGATGTTCGGCGCCGACCTTGGGAAATTCGCCGCCGCTCCCGCTGCTGACGCCGCCGCCGCGCAATAACGATCACGAGGGACCAAAACCATGGCTCACACATCGACGCATGACGGTCACTCCCATGGCGCGCCAAAGGCGGGTCACGATCATCATGGCGACGACCATGCGCATGACCATGCGCA